>DYHU01000035.1 GCA_020724025.1 Syntrophorhabdus sp.
CAAAGGGAGGCGGGGAGGGATTTTAAAAAAGTTTATTTCAAACAGCTAAGTCGATAAAATATTTCTTTACGAATCACGAATCACCAGCACGAAACACGAAAATAAAGGAGGTGATGCATTCGCTATAAAGCCCAGTTTCCGATTAAATAAAAAGGAGGACCAATTTATGAAAAAATGGATCATGACTTTTACGGTTTTATGTTTTGCAATGCTGATGACCCTAGGCACAGCCCATGCCCAGAAGGTGGTCAAATGGGGCGCCCTGATCGACCTGAGCGGCCCGACCTCCGACTGGGGCAAACAGCAGGCCGCAGGCCAGATCGATGCCGCCCGCTGGATTAATGATACGGGGGGAATCAACGGAAAAGAATTCAAACTGATCGTGATGGATGACGCTTACGGAATTGACAAGGCAACGGGATATTATAAGACTCTGAAAGATGTGGAACAGGTGCCCGGCCTCTACATCCAGTCAACGGGAACGGCCCTCTCCCTGAAGGAGCTGGTCACCCGTGATAAGATGCCCATGTTCGGCGCCTCATTCACTTCCAAATTGATGGATCCCTCCAAGGCCCCTTATAACTTCATTGTCACGACCACTTATGAAGATATGTCGAGGATCGTCCTGAAGTGGATCAATGACAACTGGAAGGATAAGAGCCGCAAACCCAAAGTCGTCCACATCTATCCTGACAACCCTTATGGCCGGGCCCATCTCAAACCGGCTAAGATGTATGCTGAGGAGATCGGGATCGAAACCGGGCCGGATCAGGTGGTCCACTGGCCCACCGCCGATGCCAAATCTCAGATGATCAGCATGAAGGAGTACAATCCGGACTTTGCCTTCATCACCTCCACCGCCATGAATGCGGCTGTTATCATCAAGGATGCGAAAGAGGTCGGAGTCAAAACCCAGTTTGTTGTGAACATCCGGTCTCTCGACGAAAACCTGCCCCTTCTTGCGGGAAAAGCAGCGGATGGGGTTTACGGTGTGACCACTGTCGTCCCTTACGGAGCCAGGGAGGTCCCCTTCATGAAGACCATCACCGATTATCATGAAAAATTCCGGAAGGCGGAAAAACCGACACTCGTCTACTGTGAAGGATGGGCCAATATCCTGGTCGTCTCCGAGGTGCTCAAGAGGGCCGACAAGAAAGGAGACCTCTCCTCAACAGCGGTCAAGGGGGAGTTTGAAAACCTCAAGGATTTTGATCTGAAAGGGATTGTCCCCCCAATCACGATTACAGCGAAAGACCACGCTCCGGCCACCAAAGCGAAGATGTATCAAATCCGGGATGGAAAACTCGTTTCGGTCTCCGACTGGATCGAAATCGGGAGAGACCCGAAGTATTTCGGGATATAATCTTTTTTCAGAAGAGCCCCGCTGGAGCCCCAAACCAGTGGGGCTCTTCTTTTGAGTAGTCATATAGTTAATGAGTCGGATAGTCGGTTAGTCAAATGACTATTAGACCATTAGACGATGGGACTTTGTGGCTACATAAAAAGACCGCATTCTAAAACTTTGGAAGTCCCGCTTCTGGCGGGAACTGGTGTCCCATCCCATTCCATTTCGAAGAGCTAAAGTGTTACAAACTCGTCATCATTGGAGGAGGGGGAATGAGTTCGTTCAATATCCCGGACCGATTCAATGCCGCGGATTATTTCATCGATGAAAACATCCGAAAAGGAAGAGGAAAGAAAATCGCCATCTACTCCGCAGAGAAGAATTATACTTATGAAGACCTCTTTCGGGGGGTGAATTGTTGCGGCAATCTTCTCAAGCGATTAGGGGTGGAAATGGAGAACCGGGTTCTCCTCCTCCTTCAGGACTCTCCGGAGTTCATCATCAGTTTCTTCGGCGCCATCAAGATCGGGGCCATTCCCATCCCCACGAACACCATGCTGAAGGCCCCGGATTTCGAGTATGTCCTGAACGACAGCCGGGCAAAGGTTCTGATCATCGATCAGAGCTTCCTTCTGGAAGTCGAAAAGATAAAAGGAAATCTCAAATATCTGAAGAACGTCCTGGTCGTGGGAAAGGAGGGAGGGGGGCATCCCCTCTTCTCAAACCTGCTCCAAGAGCGCCCTCCGGAACTTGAGCCTGCTGAGACGAAGAAGGACGATGCCGCCTTCTGGCTTTACAGTGCAAGAAAGCCGGATGAGCTGATGGGAGCCATCCATCTCCAAAAAGATATGGCCTACTGCACCGAATATTATGCCAGGTCCATCCTGGGTATGAATGAGCAGGATATCGTCCTCTCCTCTTACTTCTTCTTCGCCTACGGTCTGGGAAACGGTGTCTACTTTCCCTTCGGTGTGGGTGGAGCCACCATCCTCTTTCCGGAGCGACCCCTTCCGGAAAAGATTTATGAACTGATCCAGAAATTTCGACCCACCCTCTTCATGAGCGTTCCCACCCTCTTCCGGTCATTGTTGGAATATAAAGAGAGCCAGGAGAAAGAGGGCAAATCCGTTGGCAGGCTGGATAGTCTCAGGGCCTGTGTCGCCTCGGCCGAAGTCCTCTCCCTTGAGCTCTATCAACGCTGGAAGCAGACCTTTGGCGTGGAGATACTGGATGGGACAGGCTCCACGGAGGCATGCCACATCTTCCTCTCCAACCGGATCGGAAATGTCCGGCCGGGAAGCGCCGGCCAGCTCGTCCCGGGCTATGAGGGGAAATTGGTGGATGAGGATGGGAATGACGTGGGGACAGGAAAAATCGGAAACCTCCTGCTCAAAGGCGAAACCATTGCCTCGGCTTACTGGAATAAGCATGACGAAACAAAACGAAATATGCTGGGCGAATGGTTTGTCACCGGGGACCGCTACATCCAGGATGAAGAGGGCTTTTTCCACTACCAGGGAAGAAGTGACGATATGATGCGTGTGGGAGGGAAATGGGTTTCGCCCATGGAGATTGAAAAGACCCTCCTTGCACACCCCGCGGTCGCAGAGGCCGCGGTTGTCGATTATAAGGATGAGGATGACCTGGTCAAGCCCTATGCCTTTATCGTTCTAAAAAAAGGGGAGAAGCCAACCGGAGGGCTGGAGGAAGACTTAAAATCCTTTGTCAAAGAGAGGATCGCTCCCTACAAATATCCGAGATGGATCGAATTTACGGATGACCTTCCGAAGACGGCTTCAGGAACGGTCCAGAGATATCTCCTGAAACAGAGACTCTTGAAGAGGCAATGAGCCCGAAACCCCTATGGATCACCGTGGGAGACTTGTTTGATCGGACGGCTGAAACATTTCCGGACCGGGATGCCTTTGTCCATGTGGATCGAAAAGTCCGTTATACCTATCGGGAAATCCAGACGGTCGCCAACCGGTTTGCCAAAGGGCTCTTAAGTTTAGGAGTGGGGAGAGGGGAACACCTCGCCCTCTGGGCCACCAGCATTCCCGAATGGATCATCGTCCAGCTCGCCTTGGCAAAGATTGGAGCAACCCTCGTCCCTCTCAATCCGCAGTATCAGGCCGAAGAACTCCATTACGCCCTCCAGTACTCGGATGTCAGGACCCTCATCCTTCTCGAAAGGGATGAAGGCTCCCATTATCTCAAGATGCTTTTGGGTCTCTGCCCTTCCCTTCTCCATTCCAGACCGATACAGTCTTCGCCGGAACCCTTCCCCCATCTCAAGGAGGTGATCCTCATATCCTCTTCTTCTCCTCCCCCTGGCCTTCTTCTTTTGCAGGAAGTCCTTGAAAGCGGAGAGAGAGTCCCGGATCAGGCGCTCGTGGATAGACAGCGGGCCTGCGAGCCGGAGGACATCCTCAATCTTGCTTTTACCTCCGGAACGACAGGGACTCCAAAGGGGATCATGATCACCCATTACGGATTTCTCAATAACGGATATTTCGGAACGCTGGGCCAGGGATTCACCGAAAAAGACCGCCTCTGCACGGCCATCCCTTTCCATTACAACTTCACCATTACCGGACTTCTTGGGTCGTTCTGCCACGGGGCGGCCATCATCTGCCCCTCTGACACCTTTGACCCTGAAAAGACCCTGATGGCGATTGAAAAAGAGCGCTGTACGGCAATCTATGCGGTCCCCAGCATGCTGGTTGCGATGATGGAGCATCCTCAATTCGCCGGATTCAACCTCTTCTCTCTCCGGACAGGAATGGTGGGAGGCGCAACGATTCCAATCGATTTGATGAAAAAGATTCTGGAAAAATTGGGGGCAAAGGAGATCACCATCAGTTACGGTCAATCCGAAGGCTCAGGGAGTATCACGCAGACGTTGAGGGATGACCCTCTCGAGAAACGGGCAATGACCGTAGGAAAGACCATTCCCTTTGTCGAGGCCAGGATCGTCCATCCGGAAACAGGTGAACCCCTTCCTGCCGGGGAGAAAGGGGAGCTCTGTTATAAAGGCTTTCTGATGAAGGGATACTACAAAATGCCGGCCGCCACTCTCAGGGCCATCGACAGAGAGGGCTGGCTCCATTCGGGAGATCTTGCCACTCTCGATCCCCAGGGCTATGTCCGGATTGAGGGAAGGCTGAAAGAGATGATCCTTAAAAACGGGGAATCGATCTTGCCGATTGACATTGAGGAGGTCCTCTCTTCCCATCCGAAGATACAGGAATCTCAGGTCTTCGGTGTTCCTGACACGGCTCACCATGAAGAGATCGCCGCCTGGATCCGTCCCCAAAAGGGGGAACAGGTGACGCCGGAGGAGGTCCTACGGTTTTTGGAAGGGAAGCTGCCTGAAAAGTATTTTCCAAAATATATGAAATTTGTCTCCTCCTTTCCCATGACTTCAACCGGAAAGGTCCAGCGCTTCAAACTGAGGGAAGAAACAATCAAGGAATGGGGGTCGAGGAGTTAAGAGTTTATCGTTTATCGTTTATCGTTTATCGTTTATGGTTCATCGTGCTTCTCCTTGACAAAAAAATAGAGTTTTGTTAGTTCAGTTGAGAAAAGGAGAGAAATAGAATGGTTGAATTAATGGCAGAAACCGGAATCCACGCCGGACCTGAGATCCATCTGCGTGTGGAGGACATCCATCTCTCCTTTGGCGGATTGAAGGCCCTCAACGGTGTCTCCACTGAAATCAGAAAAGGGGAAATCTTTGCCATCATCGGCCCCAATGGAGCGGGCAAGACCTCTCTCCTCAACTGCATCAACAGGTTTTATAAGCCGCAGAAAGGGAAGATCTTCTTTGAGGGAAGGGAGATCACCCATCTTTCCCCTCACCGGATCGCCTCGATCGGGATTGCACGGACCTTTCAGGCGATTGAACTCTTCAAAGGGATGACCGTTCTGGATAACATTAAACTGGGACGTCATGTCCATCTGAAGACGGGCATCCTCGCCGGAGGCCTCTACTTCGGAAAAGCCCATCGGGAGGAGATGGCTTTGAGAAGGGAGATCGAAGAGAAGATCATCGATCTTCTGGAGATCGAGGCCATCCGAAAGAAGGTCGTGGCCACCCTTCCTTACGGGTTGCAGAAGAGGGTCGAGCTGGCGCGGGCCCTCGCCATGAAGCCGAAGATCCTCCTCCTCGACGAACCGATGACAGGGATGAACCTTGAGGAAACGGAGGATATGGCCCGGTTCATCCTCGATGTCAACGAGGAGTGGGAAACGACCATCGTTCTCATCGAACATGATATGGGGGTCGTCATGGACATATCGGATCGGGTCTGTGTTCTCGATTTCGGCTCAAAGATCGCTCAAGGCCTGCCCTTGGAGATCCGGCAGAATCCCCAGGTCATCAAAGCCTATCTGGGCGAAGAAGACGTGACCTTTTCAAGATTAGGAGCGTAATATTTTATCCCTTCTCTCCTCCCTTGGAGACTGTGTCGTACTTAGCCGTTCCCCCTTCGAGAGCCTCAGGGCGAACGGCTAAGTAATTGATTTTTAATGACGCGTGGTCCGTTCGTGGTGAGTCCCGCTGTTTGCGGGATCGAACCATGAATGGACTTGCGACACAGTCTCTTGGCAAAGGGGGGATGCCTGCCTGCGGTAGGCAGGGGGGATTTGATCGTTTAAAACGGAGGAAACCAACTCACTATGCCGCCCATTTTAAGCGTGAACAATATTCAAGTTGTCTACGACGATGTCATCCTCGTCTTAAAAGGGATGTCCCTCAAGGTCGAAGAGGGCCAGATCGTCACCGTTCTTGGAAATAACGGGGCGGGGAAGACCACCACCCTCAAGGCCATCTCAGGTCTCCTCAAGACAGAGAACGGGGAGGTGACCGATGGGTCGATCGAATTCATGGGGGAACGAATCGACAAGAAGTATGCTGAAGATATTGTCCGGATGGGAATCTTTCAGGTGATGGAAGGCCGTAAGGTCTTTGAAGATCTTACGGTCGAAGAGAATCTCATCGCAGGAGGCCACACCCGGGGTTCAAAGAAGGAGGTCAAGGAGAGCATGGAGCTGGTCTATCACTACTTTCCCCGTCTGGTGGAACGGAAAAATGTGCTGGCAGGCTATGTGAGCGGTGGCGAGCAACAGATGCTCGTCATCGGCCGGGGCCTGATGGCGAAACCCAAACTCCTCCTCCTTGACGAGCCCTCCATGGGATTGAGCCCCCTCCTCGTAGCCGAGATCTTTGAGATCATCAAGCAAATCAATCGCCAGGAGAAGGTCTCCATCCTGCTCGTCGAACAGAATGCCCGGCTGGCCCTCTCCATCGCCAACCAAGGATATGTGATGGAAAATGGTCGGATCGTTTTAGACGATACCGTCGATAAACTGAAAGAGAACGCCGATGTGAAGGAATTTTATCTCGGTCTTACCGAGGTGGGAAAAAAGAAGAGCTACCGGGATGTCAAACATTATAAGAGGAGAAAGAGGTGGCTTACCTGACCTCTCCCGGACCGAAGAGAAGGGCCTGTTTCTGACAGACCTCCACGCATCTCGGATCTCCCCCGCAGACATCACAAACCATCATTCTCCCATTCTCCGGAAAGACCGAGGAGAAAGGACATTCCGAAACACATAGACCGCAACCGTCACAGGACTCTCTCAGGATCTTAACAACCCCTGTGGTCTCATTCCGTTCAAAGGCTCCATTCGGACAGATCTCGGAGGGAGGACAGACCTGGCACTGGAGGCAGACCCGCGGCATAAACCGGTTCTCCGGAGCTGGATCAATCTGAATCCTCGAAAGGGTGAGGTCCATCTTCTCACCGTGATAAAGGGAACAGACAGCCTCGCAGAGCCTGCACCCCGTACATTTCTCATTGTCTACTGCCAGCACCTTTCTCTGCATATAAAATTCCTCTCTTTTGACATGAAATCCCAAACCCCAATTTTTAAATCCCAAATAAATTTTTCATGATCATTGTATCACCCGTAGACCATGAAAATTACCTCGTATCATCCTCCCCCTTGACGGGGGAGGATTGAGGTGGGGGTGGACATTCTATGTTCCCCCTCACCCCCGCCCTCTCCCGCAAGGGGAGAGGGGAATAATGGGGGCATTTCCCATGTAATCCAAAATTCCAATTTCTAAATTTCTAAACTCTCTGTTTGCTTCAGTCATTTGAATTTTGAACATTGGTGCTTGTTTGGGATTTGGTGTTTGGAATTGGGAGCTTTTCCTCAAGTTATTTCTCCAATCCCAATTTCTTCAGCGATTCAACCTTTGGAATTCCGTTTTCATCCCACCCATGGAGATCGTAATAGCGGTCAAGAAGTTTCTCAAAGGGCTCTGCTTCAATCTTCGTTCCGGCTTTGGGACCATGTGTCCAGGGTTTGAAGAATTTTTCAGGGATGGTATCATCCTTCCTGGTGATTCCCTCCCGGGTGAGAAAAAGCCTCTCCGTCGTATAGATCCTCTCTCCGATTTCAAGCATCTCCTCGATGGAAAGCTTCATTCCGGTGACGGCTTGGATCGATTCGATAAACTCTTCAAATCCTAAAAGCCCCACGCTCAACCATTTCGTCATAAATTTACAGACACCCAGCGCATCGGCAATGGAACAGATGCACTCCGTCCAGTAACAGGCCCATTCTTTCCCTTCATAGGTCGCAGGATCCTGCCGAACGGGTCTTCCGGTTAATCTCTTCGTTGCCTCTTCAGGCAGGGAGAACTCCTCTAAGGTATAACGGCTTCTCAAATGGCAGGCTCCCCGGCTGGCTGTGGCAAGCCCCAGGGTCTGGGCGCGATGGCCCCTCACATCATCACATTCGATACTGAGGCCCTTGACGTGATCCATGTAACGTTCGCTCTCCTTGCCGATGGCCCTTGCCGTTTCAATCCATCCTCGAGCCAGTAACTTTCCGATTCCTCTATTTTCTACCACCTGCTCGATGAGGCCAATGATCGCCTCAGAACTCCCCCATTCGAGTGAGAGGCCATCGGTATCTTGCTCCGTGATGATGCTCTTCTCATAAAGTTCCATCAGCCAGGCAGTGTAGGAAGTCATGGAGCCCACATCGAGGCCGTATTTGGCGCAGAGGTTCCATGCCTCAAGGATCGTCTCCCAGCTCGAGCATCCGCATTGAGAACCCCATCCTCCACAGCCATAATATTCCGGGCCTTCGCACTCCATCCCTTGATAGATGCCCTTCGGGACTCGGAACATATGTTTGCAGGCGGTCGGGCATCCGAAGCAGGTTGCCTTCCCGGTCTCATACCTTTCGATGAAGACTTCGGCATCGAGTTCCTCGCCGCCGTATTCCATCATATTAACCCGGTGATTTAAACCTCCTTCATATCCCTGTGTCCTCGTATTATTAAGCCTGATCATCGTGCCATAAATGGAAGAGGCAAGGAATCCCTTGGTCCGCGTCACCTGCTGGTAATGCTTTTGCATGACCTCAAGAAGTTTTTTCGGATCGTGCACCGCAATGGCTGACTTTCCCCTTGCGGCAATCGCCCAGAGGTTTTTCGATCCCATTACGGCTCCCATTCCGGTTCGACCCGCCGCATGGGAGAGACCATGAATGATACAGGCAAAACGGACAAGGTTCCGTCCGGCAGGCCCGATGCAGGCAACCTGAATTTTGGGGTCCTTGAGATCTTCGCGGATTCTTGTCTGAATCTGAAGGGTATCGGATCGGGAAAAGGAAGAAGCATCGCAAAATTCAATCTTTCCATCGTGAATCCAGAGGTAGAGGGGCTTTTTCGCCTTTCCCTCAATGACGAGATGATCGAATCCGGCATAACGGAGTTCTGCGCCGAAAAATCCTCCCATCGCAGAATCGCCAAGGAGTCCTGTCTCCGGAGATTTCGCTGAGAAGCTGATCCTGGAGTTGGCAATCCCCGCCACCCCTGTGAGCATTCCCGCTCCCACAACGAGGACATTCTCAGGTCCCAGGGGGTCCGTCTCTTCTCCGACCATCTGATAAAGGAGATGGGTGTTGATTCCTCTTCCCCCTAAAAAGAGTCTCTTCTGTTCAGATGGAATCTCTTCGGTTCTAACGGTCTCATCGGTAAGAGAGATATAAGCAATTTTACTCATCGGGCAGGATCCTCCTCGATTTCACCTGATAATCCTTCCAGGAGACCGGTGCGATGATCATCCCGGCCTCGGAGTCAAGCCACTTGATCTTCCACTCCTGGTGGCATGCCGGGCATCGGGCAAAGGGCTCAAGTGGGGGAACACCGAATCGTCCACTGCAGGCCTTGCATCGAATTTGAATCTCTCTGTTTTCCATGACGACTCCACGCCCAGTTATTCTGTTGTTGTCCCATTGATAACATAAACGGGTAGCTTGTCAAGATATCCGTCTCATCTATCACCACAACAACCTTCATGGTGTTTCGCAAAGATTAAAAAAGTTTGTGTGACATTCATCTAACTTCTCAAATTTAAAAAACATTTTCCATTTCTAAATGATTTTTTTCACATTTTACGTAAACTGGCAATTTTTCTCTTGACAAAAAAATAGTGTTCTGGTAATAAGATGGAGCGTTTTTTAGGGTGGTCTTCTTCAATTCAATTTTTCACTCCTCGTTTTTTACGAAAAACTATTTAACCGAGACGGAAGTAAGCGTCTCAAGATAGAGGCAGGGCCGAACTTAAATGAGGGGAAAAACCTTGCTCCTTCCCTTTGGCAGATTGAGTCTTCTCCATAGGTCTTTATCTCCTTCTTTTCTCATCCGATCGTTATTCTTCAAAGCACCCCACCCCCTGTTCTATTCCAAAAATGAATCTTTAGTCATCTCTTTTGAGAAAGGAGTTCTTAATGGCTGTCACCAATGAAGTCCAACTGAAGGTCGATAACCTCCATATGGCTTTCGGAGGAGTCCAGGCCCTGATGGGTGTAAGCCTTGAGGTGAAAAAAGGTGAGATCTTCTCCATTATCGGTCCCAACGGCGCCGGGAAAACAGTCCTTCTGAACTGCATCAATGGCCTCTATCATCCCCAAAAAGGGCAAATTAATTTTGAAGGGAAAGAGATAATCAGGGCGAAGCCCTATCAGAGAGCAAAGATGGGAATCTCAAGGACATTTCAAAAACTTGAGCTCTTTAAAGGGGCAACCGTGCTCGATAATATCCGACTCGGTCGCCATATTCATCTCAAATCAGGATTGATCAGTAGTTCCATTTATTTCGGGAAAACAGCCCGGGAGGAGATCGAACACCGGGATTTTATTGAAAGGGAGATCATCGATCTCCTGGAGATAGAACATATCCGAGATAAAATGGTGGGGATGCTTCCCTATGGACTTCAAAAGCGAGTCGAATTGGCAAGGGCATTGGCCCTCAATCCCAAGATCATTCTTCTGGATGAGCCCCTTGCGGGTCTCAATTTAGAGGAAGTCGAGGATATGGCGCGATTCATTTTAGATATCAATGAAGAAGAAAGATGGCAGACCACCTGTGTCCTGGTTGAGCACGATATGGGAGTGGTAATGGATATTTCACACCGGGTCATGGCCCTTAACTTTGGCGAGATGATCGCAGAAGGAACCCCTCCTGAGGTTCAAAAAAATCCCAATGTGATCAAGGCCTATCTGGGTGAGGCGGAGGATCTCTATGTCACACGTCGGTAGCTGGAAAGAAATTCAGATTACAAAGGATTTAACCATCCCAAAACTCTTTTTGCAATCCGCTAAAAAATATGGAGACAAAAAGGTGGCCATGCGGGAAAAGGAGTTTGGGATCTGGGTCCCCATCACCTGGAAGCAATATTATGAAAATGTGAAACGGATTGCTTTGGGAATGGTCTCCCTGGGCTTAGAGAGAGGAGATAAGGTGGCCATGATCGGAGACAACCGACCGGAGGCCCTCTGGGTAGAGATGGCGGCCATGTGTGTGGGCGGTGTGGGAGTATGGTTATTTCAGGACTCTTTGATTGATGAGGTGCAATATATCATTGACCACTCCGATGCCAAGTTGATGGTAGGTGAAGGTCAGGAGGAAGTTGATAAATGCCTCGTGATTAAAGATAAATGTCCAAAGTTAAAGAAGATGATCTGGGATGACCCAAAAGGGATGAGAGATTATGACGACCCGATTCTCATCAGCATTAAAGAGGTGATGAAGATCGGGGAAGAAATGGATAAGAAAGAGCCGGGCCTCTTTGAGGATTTGATCATGAAAGGGAAAGGAGATGAAATCTGTCTCCTCTTCTACACCTCAGGGACCACTGCCCTCCCAAAAGGAGCCCTTCTCAGCCATTACAACATGTTAACGATGGGCCTCAATCTGATGCGGGTGGACCCCTATATTGAATCGGACGATTTTGTCTCCTACCTGCCTTTCGCCTGGATCGGGGAGCAGATGATGTCAATCTCCTGCGGACTTCAGGCCGGGTTTACGCTCAATTTTCCAGAAGAACCTGAAACGGCCCAGGAAAATATCCGCGAAATCGGCCCCCATGTGATGTTTGCTCCGCCCCGCGTTTATGAACAAATGGTGCGAAATGTCCAGGTCAAATATCTGGATGCCTCCTGGTCAAAAAGAAGAGCCTATGAATTGGCGATGAAGATCGGTTATCATGTGGCAGAGTTGAATTTTACAAAAAAACCTGTTCCTTTTTATTGGAAGGCTTTCAATTATCTTGCCTATTTAGGTGTCCATAAAAAATTAAAAGACCATTTAGGCCTTTCAAGGATACGCGACACCTACACCGGTGGAGCGGCCATGGGTCCGGACCACTTCCGGTTCTTCCACGCGATTGGAGTGAATCTTAAGCAGATCTATGGCCAGACAGAGATTGCCGGAATTTCGGTTCTCCATCGAGATGGCAACATTAAATTCGATACCGTAGGCATACCCATTCCTGAAACAGAAGTCAAAATTACTCCCGATGGAGAGATCATCTCTAAGAGCCCTTCCGTTTTCCTCGGATATTACAAGATGCCAGAGGAAACGGCAAAGACCTTAAGAGACGGATGGCTTCATTCCGGCGACACCGGTTTCATCGATACTGAGGGCCATCTGGTCGTGTTCGATCGGACCAAAGATGTGATGACATTGAGTGATGGAACAAAATTCGCCCCCCAGTATCTGGAAACCCGGCTCAAATTCAGCCCTTATATCAGAGATGTCTGGGCCATCGGTGATAACAAGCCTTATGTCACGGTTGTCATTTGCATCGATTACGGAGTAGTGGGCAATTGGGCAGAGGCCCGAAATATTGCCTATACCAGTTATCCTGAGCTTTCTCAGATGCCTGAGATTTGCGACCTGGTCCAGAAGGAAGTCATGAAAATGAATCATGATCTACCTCCCATTGCCCGGGTTAAGAAATTTGTCAATCTCTACAAGGAATTTGATGCGGATGATGATGAATTGACCCGAACCCGGAAATTGCGAAGAGCCTTCGTTGAAGATAGATATAAAGATATTGTCAATGGCCTTTATTCCGACACCGATAACATTCATATGGATACCACCATCACCTATGAAGATGGAAGGGTGACCCATATCAAAACCGACCTCAAGGTGATGAAAGTACCACAATAAAAATCAATGGTCAATGACCAATGATCAATTAGCAATTCTCAATGAAGAAAAAAGCGGATGATCTCGTAAAAAGTCTAAAAAGGCTATTTTCTGTCATTCCTGCGCAAGCAGGAATCCAGTCTTTTTAGGAATTTAAGATTCTCCTGGATTCCCGTTTTCACGGGAATGACGACTTTTTACGAAACCATCAAAAATAGATGATCAAAGTGTTAGTACGGCGAAAAAGGGAAGGTCTCGATCGACCATTGATCATTGACCATTGAGAATTGAGTTTTGAGAGGGAGGTTTTATGGAACTCTTTTTACAGCTTTTAATCACAGGAATCTTGGTCGGCAGCATTTACGCCTTGGTCGCCCTGGGCTGGACGCTCATTTATAAATGTTCAGGCGTCCTCAACCTTGCCATGGGAGAACTCACTCTGATCGGGGCATATGTCTGCCTCACCTTCTACCATTGGGGAATCCCTTTCATCCTGGCCTTGCTCTTCACTCTGGTGGTTGGATTCGCCTTAGGTATTTTAACAGAAATCCTCTTTTTGAGACCGATGGTCGGAGAACCAGTATTAAGTGTTATTATGGTGACCGTTGGGCTGGCCTTCTTTTTCAAGGGGGTTGTGGAGTTATTCTTTGGCACGGATACTGTCGTTTTTACTCCTACGGTCTTCCCAATAGAACCTGTTTATATTGGGAAAATCGTCGTCGGTCAGGTTTATCTCTGGGCCTTCGTTGCATCAATCATCCTCCTCATCGCCTTTGTCTCTTTCTTCAAATATACAAAATGGGGCTTGTCCATGCAGGCAACCGCAGATGACGAGATGGCGGCCCTCTCTTTAGGGGTTAATGCAAAAGTGGTTTATGCCCTTGCCTGGGCGATTGCCTTCATGGCCGCCGGAGTGAGTGGAACTTTGTTGGGGAATATCAATGGTCTTAATATCTCGGTTGGTTATCTGGGTTTAATGGTTCTTCCCGCCGTTGTTCTGGGAGGCCTTAACTCCGTTCCTGGAGCGATTGTGGGGGGGCTGATCATCGGAGTTATTCAGAATTTAGCTGATGGATACATCAGTCCTTTAACCCCTGGGGGGGTCAAGGATGTGTTTCCTTTTGCTGTCATGGTGATTATTTTATTATTTAAGCCTTACGGCTTGTGGGGCTGGATACGAATCGAGCGTGTCTGAAGAAACCTGGAATTATGGAATATTGGAATAATGGACCAATGGGTAAAACTGGCAATTTCAAAACCTAAGCCTCGGGTTATATTTTAAACCCAATATTCCAGTATTCCAGCATTCCACTATTCCAGTACTTTGGGGAGGTTTAAGATGAGTTATCGATCTTGTGGAGTTTACCATCAATACTACAAACAGGACCACGCCTGGTGGCAGACCAAGTTCGTTTGGGGAAAAATGATCTTTCTATTTTTAGTTATTTTTTATCTCTTCCCTAAATTCGCTGGCCTCTATGTGGTCTCTGTCTTTAATATCGTTGCGTATACCATCCTTGGGGCAATGGGTGTCCAACTGCTCATAGGCTATTGTGGCCAAGTCACACTGGGACATGCCGCCTTTATTGCAGTAGGAGCTTATACCTGTTCTATTCTGATGCTTCAGGTCAAATGGCCCATTTTTTTAGTCCAGGCAGGATTAGTCTATCCTATTAGCGTAATTGCTGCAGCGGTCGTTTCCGGCCTCTGGTCGGTGCTCTTCGGTCTCCCTTCGGCGAAAGTGAAGGGATTCTATCTCATCATGACGACCATGGCCGCCCAATTCATCACGGTAGACTTTATCATCACTCAATATGTGAGCCAGGTGGGAGGCAGAGGGTCTTACTTTTCCATCCCCCCGGGAACGATCAAAATTGGCCCATGGGTGATTGATAATGATATGAAATATTATTATCTGGCTGCCATTTTTATCGTGATCTGTACTTTCATCATGGCTAACCTTCTGCGCTCAAAGATCGGTCGAGCCTGGATTGCCATTCGAGACAATGATATTGCTGCGGAAACGATGGGAGTCAACATTGTCTTCTACAAACTATTAGCCTTCTTTGTGGCAGGTGCATTTGGAGGGATTGCTGGAGCTTATTGGATCACCAATCTCTTCTTTGTCAGCCCAGAACACTTCCAATTCCCCTGGTCTCTCTGGCTGGTTGGTGTTATTCTTATTGGAGGTGTTGGAAGCATTTACGGCACTATTTATGGCGCTCTATTTATGACTCTTATCCCTGAAGTTCTAAAAGCATTAATTTTATTCCTGACCGGTAGCCCTTTCATCTTGGAGCTTATGCCATTTTTACCACTCTTATTAGAAAAGTTTCTTTATGTAAAAGAGGCAGCCTTTGGTCTGGCTATTGCTCTGTTTCTGATTTTTGAACCCAACGGAATTTCTTACCGTTGGTGGCAGATCAAGAATTATTTTAACCTTTGGCCCTTTTCATATTAATTTATCGCCTCGAACCATGTAAGGTTCGGGGCTGCCATGCACCCTACGTGGTGCATGGCGCTGGTGGCAGAATAAAAACTATTTTAATTTGTGGCCGTTTTCATATTAAACACCCCCACCCTCCCCTCCCCCGTCAAGGGGGAGGGGAAATGAGATGCTCCGAAATAAAATCCCCCCTCCCCTTGCGGGAGGGGGTTAGGGGGAGGGGGACTAAGAGGTAGGCATAAAGTAAAGGAGGTGATGAAACGTCATTGGCTAATGAGGGGAAAGAAGGAGGTCATTGTTCTTAATTCAATTTTATTCAACTTTTATAGGAGGTAAACCATGAGAATCAAAATTAGACTTTTTGCAATCGTCTTAACGTTCCTCATTGTGGGTCTCACCGCATCCTGGATCTTTGCTCAAGAGGTGAGAATTGGCGCCCTCCAAGACACCACTGGCGCAACATCCGATGTGGGGAAAAATGAGGCGGCAGGGGTTCGTGAAGCCTTCCAGTACTACAACGATATGGGTGGAATTAATGGAAAGAAGATCAGGTACTTCCAATATGACTATGGGTATCGTGTTCCTGAGGCCATCACTACATATAAACGATTTAGAGATTTTGATAAGGTGGTTATGGTTTTAGGCTGGGGAACGGGTGATACCGAAGCCCTTTCTCCTACGGTCAACGCCGATAAAATGCCCTATCTCTCCAGTTCTTTTTCTGGCCATCTGTGCGATCCAAAAAAGACTCCTTATAATTTCGTTTATGGAACAGATTATTCAACCAATGCTCGTGGCTGCATTACCTATTGGTTTGAAGAAGTCTGGAAAAAGGATCCAAAGTGGAAAGCCGATCGCGAAGCGGGCGTTAAGCCTCGTTTTGTCTGCTTCTACTCCTGGCCAACCCCTTATTCGAGTGCCCCTATTAAGGCCATCAAGGATCAGGCAACTCTTTTAGGTTTTGAGGTCGGTCCCGACCAGGATGTCCCCTTAACCGCACTGGATACCAAGAGCCAGGTCTTAAAGGCCAAAGAATTTAAACCTCATTTGGTGTGGCATGGGAATACCACCATGTCCGTTGCCACAGCTATGAAAGATGCCTATGCACTTGGATTGGGTGCAGACCATATCGTTAACAACTGGGGTTTTGACGAAGACCTTGCAAAACTGGGAGGACCGGCTGCTGAGGGTGCCATCGGTGCGGCTGCCTGTTCCTTCTTTGTAGAAGATTATCCGGCCAAGAAGAAGGTATTGGATTATATTAAGAAGGTCAACCCTGGATTTGCTGTTGAAGCGAGACAAATCCGAACTGTTCAGGGTTGGGTGAAGGTCACCATGGCTGTGGAAGTATTAAAACGGGCGGATAAAGCAGGGAAACTGAATGGCCCAGGGATTAAGGAAACCTACGAAACCTTCAAAGACTGGGATGGATTGAAGGAGTTTGGGGGTCAGTTGGTGACCCTTACTCCTGCTGATCACCGTTATAGTTCAATTGTAAAGGTAGGCAGAATAATCAAAGGGAAGCCAGCGACTGTGGCAAATATTGATATGCGAGCCAAATTTCCTGACAAGTGGGCTGCCTGGCTTGGCTGGTAAGGAGGAAAACATTGAAACCAGAAATTTTAAATACTTCTGGAAATATTTTGAAAATTAACAACATTGAGGTCATGTATCATGAAGTCATCTTAGTGTTGAAGGGAGTCTCCATCGATGTTCCCCAGGGAGGTATCGTTGCCCTTCTTGGGGCCAACGGGGCTGGAAAATCGACCACCTTAAAATCCATTTCCGGCTTATTAAAGCATGAGGATGGTGAGGTGACCGATGGAAGTATTGAGTTCATGGGAGAGAAGATACACCATCTCTATGCTGAGGAGATTGCAAAAAGAGGGATCTTCCAGATCATCGAAGGGAGAAGAGTCTTTGATCATCTTACCGTGGAAGAGAATCTTCGAGTCGGAGCCCACCTCAGGGGAGCTGGTTCAGCTACTAAAGAGAGATTAGAGATGGTTTATCACTATTTCCCCAGACTGGTGGAGCGTCGCAATGTCCTGGCAGGATTCATCAGCGGTGGTGAACAGCAGATGACTGTCATCGGAAGAGCTCTGATGGCCAAGCCAAAATTGATGCTTTTGGATGAACCGTCCATGGGCCTCGCCCCTCTCCTCATCAAGGAGATTTTCGACATCATCACCCAATTGAACAAAGAAGAGAAGATACCGCTCCTCCTGGTGGAACAGAATGTCAAGTTAGCCCTCACCGTGGCGCCTTATGCCTATGTCCTGGAAAACGGCAGACTGGTGATGCATGATACCTCAGAGAAATTGAAGGAGAACCCCGATATCAGAGATTTCTACTTAGGGCTCTCTGATATTGGTGAAAGAAAAAGTTTCAGGCATGTAAAGCATTATAAAAGAAGAAAGAGATGGCTCACCTAAATTTCAATAATCCCCTCTCCCCCGTGGCACAGGCGTGACGCCTGTGGCCACCAGAGAGGGATAGGGTGAGGGGGAAAATCTTGGTCACCCCCACCCACGCCCTCCCCCATCAAGGGGGAGGGGTTTGTTAGAATGACCGATTAAACGAAAAGGAGGTTTATTATGCGAAGATTATTGTTGATCCTCATTATGGTAATATTTACTGTCTGGGGAATGACAGCTTGCAAACCCGGCCTTCTTCCAACTGAGGATGCAGGGAAACCAAAAGTCACATTGGAACGGGTGGAAGTCCAGAGTTATTTCCCATGGGCAGATCTGCCTGCTCGTACTCCAATGGTTTTAGGTTTTGTTTTCAACGTCGAAAACCCGAGCGGTTATAAAGTCCTGCTGGAAAATTTCAAATTTGCCGTCTCCTTTGAGGCCGCACCCGGTAAGTATATCGAAATTGCCATTCCCACCTATTATGACCAGATCTATTTCCCACCCAACACTAAGAATCAATACAGAATTGTAAGTGTGATGGATTCAGCGACTATGAATTTAACTCTCTTAGTCGCTCAGGCGCCGAAGATTCAGGCTTTGAACCTTAAACCTGCCGATGTCATTAAGAACTGGTACGCAAAGATCGGGGATTTCGGCTTTGGAATTATGGTAGGGGAAGGACAGGCCACCTTCTCAACCGAGAAGGGAGATATCATCGTCCCCTTTGAAGGAACATTCCCCAAGAAGTAGTAATCCAAAAATGATCCCTCATTTACTTCCCTCCCCCTCGATGGGGGAGGGTGAGCCTGCCCGCCGAACAGGTTCTTTGGCAGGCGGGGGTGGGGGTGAAGATAGGAACTCCCCCCTCCCCTCAGTCCCCTCCCACCAAGGGAGGGGAGATTATTAGGAATTTTCCCCTTTGAATTAAGGAGTCTCCCCATGCCCAAACAGGATCCAGCGGATCGAACCTATGGCTTTCTCAAGAAGAACCTTGAGACTATGCCCTATAAAAAGCGTCTTGAATACCTCAATCAAAAACTGAGAGGAATCGTCCAATACGCATATAAAAATTCCATTGCTTTCAAGAAAAAAATGGAGTCCGTAGGACTAAAGCCAAAAGACATCCAGACCATCAAAGATTTAGAAAAAATTCCCATTACTAAAAAGGCCGATTTAGTGGAACTCCAGAAAAAGAATCCTCCCTTCGGCGGTTTTGAAGGGGTCCCGATCTCTGAATTGAAGAGAATCTATGTCTCTCCAGGACCCATTTGCGAACCGGGCGAGATGGAGTATAATGAATTGGGCTGGGCACAGGGCATGTATGCGTGCGGTTTTCGCCCCGGAGATATCGTCATCAACACCTTCAGTTACCACATGGTCCCCTTTGCCCTGCATATGGTGGACAACTCCCTCCATCGGAATGGCTGCGTCGTGATTCCTACCGGTGTTGGAAACACGGAACAGCAGGTCAATATCTTAAAGACCTTTAAGGCCACCGGTTTCTGCGGAACCCCAAGCTTCCTTCTTATCATCGCCGAAAAAGCCGAAGAAATTGGATTGGATTTAAAAAAGGATCTAAGCCTCCGGGTCGGCTTTGTGGCCGCAGAGATGCTCCCTGAATCTCTCCGATCCAAACTGGAAGAGAAGTTCGGGATGGTCATCCGTCAGACCTATGGCACTGCAGATATCGGATGCCTTGGTTATGAGTGTCTGGGAAAGAGCGGGATGCATATCCCGGATGACAAAATTATCGAGATTGTTGGTCCGGATACGGGCAAACAGTTAGGGCCCGGAAAGGCCGGAGAGATTGTCGCCACCAGTTTTAATAAGGTCTATCCACTCATCCGTTTTGGAACAGGGGACCTCTCCATTATGACCGAAACGCCCTGCCCCTGCGGAAGAACCTCGCCCCGGCTGATCAAGATCCTGGGGAGAGTCGACCAGGTAACCAAGGTCAGGGGGCTCTTTGTCCATCCAAGCCAGGCGGAGGAGGTCGCCTCACGATATCCCCAGATCGAAAAATACCAGGTGGTGGTCACGCGAAAGGAAGATAAGGATGAGATGACCTTTCGAATTGAACTGAAGGAAGAGATTCCCAAGCCTGAAAGTTTGAAGGAAGAGATTGAAAAATCGATCCGGGATGTGATCAAGGTGAGAGGCGATGTGGAATTTGTCTCGAGGGGAACGATTCCCGAGGGAGCCAGAAAGATCGACGATCAACGCAGTTGGGAATGAAACAGGGAATACTGGAAGAATGGAACAATGATGGAATCGTAAAAAGTCGTCATTCCCGTGAAAACGGGAATCCAGAAAATTCTAACTACATGAAAATACTGGATTCCTGCTTGCGCAGGAATGACAGAAAATAGCCTTTTCAGACTTTTTACGAGACAATCAACAATGGAATGATGGGAAAAATCAAAATCTAAGTTGTATTGTTTTAAACCCAGTATTCCAATATTCCAAAGTTCCAGTATTCCAATACTCCTATTCCATCATTCCATAACGCCATGAGGTAATGCCTCAGTTATGGGAGGTAATTCCATCTTATTGATAGTAGGAGTCGATAGGTGGGGT
>DYHU01000296.1 GCA_020724025.1 Syntrophorhabdus sp.
CGGTCGCTGTCTATCGAGGAGAGATACCGCCTGAAATTTATTTGGAAGGTGAAACAGAGGGCGTCCCGAACCGCCAGATCCTGTTAGAAGAGATGCTCATGCTCTGGATGGCCAATAGGAACCCTGCCTTCTCTCCTTTCATTGAACTTTTTGACGACTCCGCTCTTGAAAAAGAGGCCCCTTACCTCCGGATCATGGAGCAACTTCCCGTCTTCTTCAATTCACAGCCTCCTTTTGGCCCTGACCATCAAAATCTGATCGATATGCTTCGGAGCCCTGCCATTGCTGTTCCACATTCTCTCTCAGGACAACTCGAATACATACGGGAAAAATGGGGATTTCTATTGGGCAGGTACTTCTCCCTCCTCCTCAGCAGCCTGGACCTCATGAAGGAGGAAGAGATTGCGGAGATGCGAAGAATGGCATTCTGGAGCCGCGCCCCTGCTCCTGTGTATGAATTCACCGGAATGGAGGGAGAACCGGAGCGCTTCAGCCCGGACCTGGAGTGGATGCCAAGGTTGGTGCTACTGGCAAAAAATATCTATGTATGGATCCATCAGCTTTCAAGAAAGTATCAGCGCTCCATCTACCGGCTCGACCAGATTCCTGACGAAGAGTTGGATCGATTAGCCCATTGGGGCTTCACCGGACTCTGGCTCATTGGCCTATGGGAGCGGAGTTTAGCATCAAAAAGAATCAAGGAGTTTTTAGGTAGTCCTGATGCAGTGGCATCCGCCTACTCCCTTTTCGACTATGAGATCGCAGGCGACCTCGGCGGTGAAGAGGCCTTCCAAAATCTAAAAGACCGTGCGTGGAGGCGTGGCATTCGTCTGGCAAGTGATATGGTGCCCAACCATATGGGCATTGATTCGAGATGGGTCATTGAACATCCGGACTGGTTCATCTCATCAGATGAGAGTCCCTTTCCTGCCTATCGTTTCAGCGGGCCAGACCTCTCCTGGCACGCAGAGGTGGGAATCCATCTTGAGGATCACTATTTCGATCAGAGTGATGCGGCGGTCGTATTCAAGCGGGTCGATCATAGAACAGACAGGGAACAGTATATCTACCACGGGAATGATGGCACCCGAATGCCCTGGAATGATACGGCCCAACTCAATTTCCTAAAGGAAGAAGTTCGTGAGGCAGTCATCCGGAACATCCTCCATGTCGCCCGGAAATTTACCGTCATCCGTTTCGATGCGGCCATGACACTGACAAAGAAGCATTTTCAGCGCCTCTGGTTTCCGGAACCGGGAACAGGAGGCGCCATCCCGTCACGGGCAGAACATGGGATGACCAGGGAAGAGTTTCATCGTCATATGCCTGAAGAATTCTGGCGTCAGGTGGTCGATCGCGTTGCCCGGGAGGCGCCTGGAACCTTGCTCCTCGCTGAGGCCTTCTGGTTGCTGGAAGGATACTTTGTCCGGACGCTCGGAATGCACCGGGTCTATAACAGCGCCTTCATGAATATGTTGAAAGATGAGGAGAATTCCAAGTACCGGTCCGTCATGAAAAATACGCTTGAATTTAATCCGGAGGTCCTCAAGCGTTTTGTCAATTTTATGAGCAATCCGGACGAAGAAACCGCTGTGTCCCAATTCGGCAAGCAGGATAAGTATTTTGGCATCTGCACGATGATGGTCACCCTGCCCGGGCTCCCGATGTTCGGACATGGTCAGATTGAAGGATTTACTGAAAAATATGGGATGGAATACCGGTATGCCAAATGGGACGAACAGCCGGACCGGGATTTGATGGAACGACATGAGAGGGAGATCTTCCCGCTGATGAAGCGTCGCCATCTCTTTTCGGACGTCAAAAATTTTCTGCTTTACGATTTCTTTACTCCGGAAGGGTATGTCAACGAAGATGTCTTTGCCTACTCGAATCGTGTTGGAGAGGAACGAGCGCTGGTGATCTGCCACAACAGGTATGATTCTGCTCGTGGATGGGTTCGGACCTCGGTCGCCTATTCCGCAGGCGAAGGAGAGGAGCGAAGATTGACGCGGAGAGAATTGGGAGAAGGCCTTGGGTTGCATGACGATCCGGACTACTTCTGCATCTTTAAAGATGATGTGACCGGTCTGGAGTATATCCGAAGCAGTAAGGAATTATGCGAAAAAGGTCTCTATGTTGAATTAGGGGCTTATCAATATCATGTATTCTTAGATTTCCGGGAAATCCAGGATAACCAGTGGCATCACTATGGACAGTTAAATCATTTATTAAATGGCCGGGGGATGCCGAACCTTGGAGAGGTATTAAAAGAAATTCTGTTGCCCCCTGTCCACCATGCCTTTAAGGAGCTGGTCAATGCCGGTATGTTTCGCCGTTTGATGGAAGCTCGAATTTCAATGTCGGGCGAACCACTTGATAAAAATCTGATCGATGAAGTTGAGCAGAAGACGATCCATTTTTTTCATCAGGCTAAAGAGCTTTCCGGCGGGAGAGAAGATGAAAGAGTTGTCGCTCAGGAGATCAAACATAAATTGGAGGCCATCCTTTACTTGCCAATCATCACCAGTAGGTTTCAGGTGCTTCAACCCAAAGGAGTCAAGGCAGCTGCCGAATACCTCCATAAGAAACTCATTGAGGGTACCTCTGCCTGGGATGTCATTTTCAGCTGGTTGTTCGTTCATCCTGCCGGTAAAGTCGTAAGCCCCAAGGACTTCCCGGAACGGAGCTACCAATGGATGGATGAGTGGAGGCTTGATCAAATCATCGCCGAAACCCTGACGGATTTGGAGTTGGATGAGGGAGCCGCCCGGAGATCGGTGATACTCATCAAACTTCTCACCCGCCATCAAAGGTGGTTCGAGGAGGAAACAGTATATCAGGTTATAGAAAACCTTTTAAAAGACGACGAAGTCCAGCAGTTTTTAGGGGTGAATCAATACGATGATATTCTCTGGTTCAACAAAGAAGCCTTCGAAGAGATGCTCTGGTGGCTGATGCTGACGGCCGCATTGGAGGTCAGCTTTGATCCATTCCGTCCTGCCAAAGAAGTGGTAAGGGGATTGGAGAAATGCTGGTCAATCATCCAGAAACTTCAGGAGGCCGAAAAAAAATCCGAATACCAAGTCGAAAAAATATTAGAAGTCGTTAGGGGGTTATAATAAAAATTCCGCATTCCCTGCCTGCAGCAGGCAGGCGAAATCCCCATTCCGCATTCAATAAAGTCCTGCCCAGGTTAGGGTCCAATCCCCGAATCGCTCGTTTACGTCATCCATTGCTTTGAGTAGGTTATCCTTCTTTTCTCTTTTCTCAAAAAGATCCTGCTGGCACCATTCCTTTTTCAATAATGACATTCCCACACCTAAGAGACGAATTGGTTTAGGATGGGGAATGGATTCGAAGATTTCGATTGCATGATGAAATATCTCGTTCCCGCTATAGATCCACTTAGAAAGAGTCTTCTGTTTGGAAAAAGTAAAAAAATCGGCATAACGAACCGTCAGGACCACCCTGCTCCCATAAAACCCTTCCTTCCTCATCCTTCGGGAGACCTTTTCCGAAAGTTGAAGGAGGACCTTTTTTAAAAGATCCGTGTCAGAGGTATCTTCTTCCAGGGTCAGGCTATGGCTAATTGACTTGGCATCTTCCTCCTCATCAAAAGGAATGACGGGACTTTCATCCAATCCCATCCCCATCTCATGAAGCTTCTCACCGATGACTCCAAACCGTTTCGTTAAAATCGAAACAGGAATTTTTCCCAGCTGGCCACAGGTCAGGACACCCATCCCCTGTAAGGCCTCTGCTAACTTCGGCCCGATTCCGTGAAGTTTCGACACAGGAAGCTCTTTGAGGATTTCCTCCACCTCACCTTTTCGGATGATTGTCAAACCATCTGGTTTATTCAGGCGGCTTCCTAATTTTGCAAGCAACTTATTCGGAGCCACCCCGATGGAACAGGTCAATTTCTCTCTTTCCCGAATTTTCTCTTTGATCGATTGGGCAAGGTGAAGAGGAGAGTTAAAAAGGAGGAGGGATTGGGAAATGTCGAGATAGGCCTCGTCAATGGAGGCCACCTCAACCAGAGGAGTATAATCTTTAAGAATGGAAAAGATGCGGGCAGAGGTCCGGGTATATTTGGAATGATCCCCTTTAACGAGAATCAACCCCGGGCATTTCCTTTTAGCCTCCTGAACCGGCATCCCGGCATGAATCCCAAAAGGCCTCGCCTCGTAAGTGGCCGAAGTGACCACGCTACGAGATAGGGAGCCACAGACTGCTGCAGGTTTCCCTCGAAGCGATGGGTCATCCCTCTGCTCCACAGAGATAAAAAAAGCATCCATATCGATATGAAGAATGATGCGATCCATAATT
>DYHU01000297.1:0-1224 GCA_020724025.1 Syntrophorhabdus sp.
AAAAGGTTTTATAAAATATTTGTGGTTTCCGAAGACATCAAACATGAAGTGAAACGGCTCCATATCGGGAGAAAGATTCGGGAGCTCCGGAAGAAGGCAGGCCTTGTCCTTCAGGATCTCTCTGATAGAACAGGTCTTTCCAAGCCCCTTCTCTCTCAGATTGAGAAAGAGACGGTTTCCCCTCCCATTGCAACCCTTCTCAAGATTTCAAAAGCCCTCAACACGAACATCAGTTTCTTTTTTCAGAATGACGGTTCTGAGGAAAAGGTCGTTATCGTGAGAAAGGATGAAAGCAAAGTGATCGACTCTCGGTATTTCGGGAGGGAGGAGAGTGGTTATTATTACGAAGCCCTCGCTTATAAAAAGTCGAAAAAATATATGGAACCATTTCTGGTGGAGTTCAAAAGAAAAAGGGCTAATAAAATATCCTATTTCAGCCATGAAGGAGAAGAATTTATCTATCTTTTAGAAGGGACTCTGGAATTCAGAACTGAGGACCAACAGCATCTCCTTTTTCCGGGAGACTCTCTCTATTTTGAATCCTCTATTCCCCATGCCTATCGGGCGATAGGAAGGAGAAATGCCAAGGCTTTAACAGTGGTCTATCCTGCACGATAGAAATCGTACCTCTCTCCCGTTATGTAGGGGCAATTCATGAATTGTCCCTACGGGGGTTGAAGGGATTAAAGCGGAGTGAGAGATGATTGAAGTTCGGTTTCATGGAAGGGGGGGGCAGGGAGCGGTGGTGGCGTCCAAAGTGCTTGCCGTTGCTTTCTTCCATGAAGGGCTCTATGTCCAATCTTTCCCGGCCTTCGGCGTCGAGAGGCGGGGCGCTCCTGTGATGGCCTTTCTGAGAGTGGACCGAGACCCTATTCAGTTGAGGGTCAACATCTATGAACCCGATCACATCATCGTTTTAGACCCCACCCTGATAGGGGCAGTGGATGTCACCTCCGGGCTGAAACCAAACGGATGGGTTCTGATCAATTCAGGTCACCCTCCTGAAACCTTTCAGACATTGAAGGGTTATCGAATCGCCACGGTCGATGCCACCTCCATTGCCATCCGGAATAACCTGGGATCGAGGACAAACCCGATCGTCAATACCGCCATCCTGGGCGCTTTCTCAAAGGTGACCGGCCTGGTGGGAATCGATTCCATTGCCCTGTCGATCCGCGAAGAAGTTCCAGGAAAGAAGAATGAGAATGCTAAGGCGGCAAGAGA
>DYHU01000297.1:1324-4318 GCA_020724025.1 Syntrophorhabdus sp.
ATGGCCAAACAATTAACTTTCAAGGGCGCTTCCGAAATGCCTATGATCTCCGTCTCCTTAGGAGGGATGGATTGGAATAAGACAGGGGCGTGGAGAACACAGCGTCCTTTCTATGAGGATAAAACCCCTCCCTGCAGTGCGGCCTGTCCGGCAGGAAATGATATCAGCGGCTTCATCCTGAAGATGGCAAAGGGCGATTTTGAGGGGGCATGGAATGTGATCAAGGAGGAGAATCCTTTTCCAGGAGTCTGTGGCAGAGTCTGTTTCCATCCCTGCGAGTCAAAGTGTAACCGGGGATCCTTTGATGAACCCGTTGCGATTCATGCCCTGGAAAGGTTTGTGGCGGACTTTGCCTCTCGTCTGAACAAGAAGACAGGAAAGGCCGGAGAGAAAAGAAAGGAGAGGGTTGCCATTATCGGCTCCGGGCCGGCAGGGATGAGCTGTGCCTTTCATCTCGCAAGACTCCATTATGATGTGACGGTCTTTGAATCTTCCCCCCTTGCAGGCGGCATGCTCTGGATGGGAATTCCCTCTTACCGATTGCCCAGGGATGTTTTGGAAAGGGAACTTTCAAATATCGAGGCATTGGGAGTAGAGATCCGGACAGGAATCTCTTTGGGTGTGAATTTAAAATTGGAGGAGTTAAAAGATTATCAAGCCATCTTCATCAGTACAGGAGCACACCAGAGTAGAGGCCTCCATATCCCCGGAGAAAAAGGGAAGAGTGTCTTGAGCGGCCTCGATCTGCTGAAAAAGATTAGCCTGAGCAAGAGAGTAAAGTTAGGTAATCAAATTGCTATCATCGGCGGAGGAAATACAGCCATCGATGTCGCACGATCAGTCGTCCGACTGGGGAAAAAGGCAACCATTCTCTATCGCCGTTCAAGGGATGAGATGCCTGCTTTTGAAGATGAGATTGCGGAGGCCATTGAAGAGGGTGTGGAGATCAGGTATCTGGTCAATCCCATCCGCATTGAACAGAGAGATGGACTCAAGCGTTTGGAGTGTCTAAAAATGGAGTTAGGAGAACAGGACGAGACCGGTCGGAGAAGGCCTGTCCCCATTCCCAATTCCAATCTCTTCATCGAGACGGATAATGTGGTTATCGCCGCAGGAGAGGAGATCGAAACCTCCTTCCTTCCGGAAGGATTGGAGAGGAGAGAAGGGATCGTCCTTACACGGAGAGACGCAAGCACAGGAATAAAAGGGGTCTTTGCAGGAGGAGATCTCACCTCCAACCAGCGGACCGTAGCTCATGCCATTGGGTCGGGCAAGAAGGCGGCCATGGCCATCGATTCCTTTCTGAAGGGAAAGGATGCGGAAGAGGCGATCATTCAAAATCTCATCGGAGAAGGTCCGTCCCTCTCAATCTCCGGATATCTCCATCCCGGAGAGAGATTGAGGAATCCCCATGTGGTCGCCTTCGAAGAATTGAACCTGGACTACTTCGAACCATCGGAGAGACAGAGGGAACCGAAGAGGCGGATGGGAGAGGGAACCCGAGATTTCGATGAGGTGACCTCCACCTTATCCGAAGGCGTTGCCCTGGAGGAAGCGGAGCGGTGTTTCGGCTGTGGGACCTGTAATGAGTGTGAGAATTGTTATGTTTTCTGTCCCGATGTCTCCATCTTAAAATCAGGGGGAATCCTCTCCCATCAGGTCGATTACGATTTCTGTAAGGGTTGCGGAATCTGTTTCACGGAATGTCCCCGGGGAGCCATCTCTTTAAAGGAGGAGGCTAAATGAAGAGGGTCATCACAGGAAATCAGGCAGTGGCCTATGGCGTTATTTTGAGTCGTGTGGATGTGGTCTCCGCCTACCCCATCACTCCGCAGACCACCATCGTGGAAGAACTTTCGGAGCTCATCGCCAGCGGCCGCCTCAAGACGAAATTCCTCAAGGTGGAATCAGAACATTCTGCCATGGCCGCCCTCATCGGAGCCTCCACCGGCGGGGTGAGATGTTTCACGGCCACTTCTTCCCATGGATTGGCCTATATGCATGAGATGCTCCACTGGGCCTCAGGAGCAAGGCTTCCCATTGTAATGGTCAATGTGAACCGGGCGATCGGGCCACCGTGGAATATATGGAGCGATCAGAGCGACTCTCTCTCCCAGCGGGATACGGGATGGATTCAACTCTACTGCGAAAATAATCAAGAAGTCCTTGACACCATCCTTCAGGCCTTCCGGATTGCGGAAACGGCGAGGCTTCCGGTGATGGTCGTCCTCGATGCCTTTGTCCTCTCCCATACGGCCGAACCCGTTGAAATTCCCTCCATGGAGGGGGTCGATTTCTTCTTGCCTCCCTACTGTCCGGACTATCCGATTGATGTGCAGGAACCGAGAGCCTATTCCGTCATCGCCACGCCCGAACATTTTATGGAATTTCGATATAAGATCCAGAAGGCTATGGAGGAGGTTCCGGAAATTGGAAAAAATGTGGACGATGAATTCAGATCCCGATTTGGCCGGGGCTATGGCGCCATCGAGAGATACGGAAAGGAGGAAGCAGAGGTGCTCCTGATGACCTCCGGAACCGTAACGAGCACCTCCAGGATGGTCATCCAAAAACTGAATAAAGAAGGAGTAAGCGTTGCCGGAATCAAGATAAAGCGATTTAGGCCCTTCCCTTCTGAAGAGATTTACAGGGCGATCAAAGGGGTAAAGAAGCTGGCGGTCATCGACCGGAATCTTTCTGCTGGAGTGGGAGGCATCTTTGCCCAGGAATTGAGGGCCGCCCTCTACCCGAAAGAGGAGAGATTTCCTGTCTTCGGATTTATCTCAGGACTGGGCGGAAGGGATATTACACCAGAGCTCATTGAAGAAGCCATTCGATATACACTGGACCATGAACAGCCTGAAGAGGAGATTCTGTGGTTGGGACTGAAGAAGTAGAGATCAATGCAAAATTGTCATTTTTCAATTAGCAATTATTTAGCAATTATAATGTTCTCGTAAAAAGTCTGAAAAGGCTATTTTCTGTCATTCCTGC
>DYHU01000298.1 GCA_020724025.1 Syntrophorhabdus sp.
TGCCTTTGCTTCCCGATACCTGTTCAAAAAAACGGCCTGTGAAAAATCGGTTTAATCCTACGAGGAAAGAGATTCCTTTCGTAACCTTATAGGCGCCCGCCAGGTTTACTTCCACCCCAAGGTCCTTGCTGAAACCGGAGGCGCCTTTACTTGCAAGAAAGCGGTGAACATCCAGATTCAGATTTAAGTTGGAAAGTGGGTTCACGGAGATACCAGCAACCCAGATATGCATGCCGCTGGCATGAATGTCATTCACGGTCACTCCACTCAGATCTGTAATGACACTCAGGTCTCCAACGAGATAGTTGTCATTAAAAATGTTTCCATGAAACTGAGTCACCTTTCCATCGAATGGGTCATCGTCACCCGACCCAAACGCGTAAGCCGCGAAGATACGAGGCTCCCAGGGAAGTTTGAAGGTATAACCAAGGTCAACGTGCCCGCCATAGGCCCTCACCATATCTTTTCCATCTGCAATGGGGTTTTTAACCTTTCCCCATTGAATCTGCGGTTCCAATTCATAATCAAAGCCCCCCATCTTACCAGCAAACCGGACTCCTAAGGTGAACCACTTCTGGCCAGAATCTGTGACTTCGAACTCCCTATGAGAAAACGGAAATCCACCCTTATTGTAGAAAAGATAACCTTCCAGAGAGTTCTCTTTATCGAGGCTATAGGTCGAATACAATCCTGTAAGATAAATGTTAGGATCACCGGAATTCAATTTAGCCATTTTGACCCCGATAAGATCAACAGCAAAATGTTCGCCGGGGTTGAAACTGACTTTAAGCCCATCCCAGCTGAGACCATTGTAGAAATCATTCGGTCCAAGAAAGAAAGTGGAGCCGTATGAAAAATCCTGACGGCCTGCTTTTAGACTTATCGGAGATCCGAGGATCTTTTTCCATTCAACATATCCCTGATAGAGATCGATTTCAGACCGTCTAGCGATTCCTCCCCATCTTCCGTACCACTGGGGCTGAACAAATACCTTCAGACCGAGGGCAGGATTTTCAATTGATCCGTGGAGGCGGGTTCTTTCGAGAAATTGAGCCTCTTTTTGCCCAGGGGTAAAAGTGAAATCGGTAAAATTCTGGTTTCTTGCAAAATCTCCCCTAAGGCGAATCTGACCCCCGGCATCGAGCTTCCATCGATTTTCTTTAGACTCGGGTTTCTCACCAGAGGACTTATCCTCTTCTATCATCTGCTCTCCAAAAGCCTGAGGAGTTGAAAGCCCAAACAAGATGAACATAATAAAAAAGAAGCTTATCCTCTTAACGAACCATGTCCTTATCAACTTGTTCCTCCAATTTGGTAGTGAACCTCTATTTTTCAGATCCCCTTTCCAGACGGACGTATATTCCTTCAGCCATCTGCTGATCGATGGCGAACTGGCTTTGACCGATCTGGAAGACATACGATGGAAACTTCTGAATCATCGTGATCTGAAGACCGGGAAGGGCGCCCATGGCCATCAACTTATGGAGCCGCCCTTTGTCATTAGTAGCCAGGTAGGCAATCATCCCCCGGTCTTTTGCTTCCATGTCCTTGAGGGGACTGACTACTCGGGCCACCTCTCCGGCCGATTTCTCACAGCATCTCCCTGACGGGATTGGCTTGCCGTGGGGGCAACTCTTTGGATGACCCAGCAGCGTACAAACATTCTCCTCAACTTCTTTCAGAATGAGATGCTCGAACTTGCAGCCTATCTCATGAATGGTCCCCTTCTTCACGTCAAGGACATCGGCAAGGAGCCTCTCCGCCAGACGGTGCCGGCGGATGATCTTTTCACCCTCCTCCCTGCCTTTCTCTTTCAGAGAAGCCTCTCCTTCAGAAAGTTCGATATACCCGCCTTTGAGAAGCTCTGACACTGCTTCCTCCCTCTCCGCCAGTCCCACGGAAATGGTCTTCTTCTTCTCTTCCACGATGCTAATCCACAACGTCTCCAGGATTTCTTCAGCTCTTTCCGATAGTTTCATTTTCTTTTCCTCCATGCCTTCAAACGTTTGATCCATCCGGGTTCCGGTGGCATCTCATATCCACAACGGGGACAACGGACCAACTGACACCCTTTCATCAGGGAACATCCAGCGCATCCCTTTCGGGATTCCTCTTCCTTGAATTCATCTCCGCAAAATGCGCACTTCACAACTTTACCCCCAAAGTCGCCAGAGCAAGGTTGACGATATACCCCGCTCCAAAGGAGAAGAGAAGGACAAAGAGGGAAAGACCAAAGCCAATCCGCATCCCTCTCTCTTTAATGTTCATCAGGAATTGGGCGACACACGGCACAAAGAGAGTGAGGGTGACCGAGGCGACCACGAGTTGAGTTCCTCCAATCAGGCCCGCGCTCTTCAGGTCATAAAACCCTGCTGCACCGTAATCCCTGCGGAAGAACCCGAAGAGAAAACTTACTGCCGCCTTGTCCGGAAGTCCGAGAAGCCTGACCGGATATTCGAAACCTTTGACGAGGAGATCGAAGATTCCGGTGATCTGTCCGATCCATATAAAGACACTGGCCAGGATGAAGAGTGGGAAGATCTCTTTAAAATACCAGTGGACCCGGCTGTAGGTTTTTATCGCCACATTGGATACCTTTGGAAGCCGAAGAGGAGGGACCTCCATATAGAACGAAGGAGATTCTCCCGGCATTACCTTGCTCGAAAGAAAACCAACCAGCAGGAAGACACCTGCAATGACACCAAGCCATATCCAGAGACCTGCGGCATTTCCCTCGAAGAGAGCCAGGATGACGCCAAGCTGAGCCGAGCAGGGGATGGCTAAGGCAAGAAGAAGGGTGGCGATGATTCGCTCCCGCAAGGTCGGCAGCGTTCGCGTGACCATCGTCCCCATAGTGTCACAACCAAGGCCAAGGACCATCGGAATCACTGCTCTCCCTGTCAGGCCAATCGCTTTAAAGAGTCGGTCTATCAGCAGCGACAGTCTCGGCAGATAACCCGTGTCCTCCAGAATGGAAAAAACGAGGAAGAAGGTCGTGACAATCGGCAGAATGAGGGCGACGGCATAGCGTACCCCTAATGTGATGACTCCGTATTCTCCTACCAGTAACTCCTGGAGGGGTTTCCAGGGGAGAAGAGAGGCAATGAGTTGCGTGACCCAGGGGTTGATTATTTCTTCGAAGACAGTCCCTTCGAGAAAGTCGACGAGGACTCCGGCCCCGAAATCTCCGACGAACCAGTAGATTCCATAATAGAGGATAAGGAGGAGGATCGGAATTCCGGTCCAGGGTGAGATCATTCTCCGGCTTAGCCACTCCACCCAGTTCTCTCCAGCCTTTTCCGAAGGACCGACCGATTCGTGGACAATTCGCAAAGCGATTATCTGTCGCTCCAGAGCAAACTGATAGGAGATAGGGTGAGGAAATTGCCCCTTCGAGCGTCTTACAACACTTTCGATGGAATTCGAATCGTTCTCTTTCTTTTCACGAATCAGGCCGATGGCTTCCGGATCTTCCTGAAGGAGCAAGGTGGCCAGACTCCTTCTGGAGATTCCGTAATCGCCATGAATCTTCGATTCCAGCTCCTTCAAAAGTTTTTCCAAGGACTCTTCATACCGAAAGGAACGGTCTGCCCCTTCTCCCAGGTGTTTCGAAATCATCTCTTTCAGCGTATCAATGCCTTGGCCGGTGGTGGATGCCGTGGCAATGACCGGTATGGCCAGTCTCTTCTTCAAGTAGGAAAGGTCGAACCGGATGCCGAGCCTTTCTGCCTCATCGATCATATTGAGGACCAGGATCACGGGCAATCCAGTCTCCAGAAGCTGGAGCGTCAGTGGAAGCATCCGTTCCAGGTTCTTCGCGTCCACCACGTGAAGGACCAGATCGGGCCTCTCTTTCAAAAGGATGGAGCGTGTTACCCGCTCCTCTTCGGTGATGGGGAGGAAAGAATACATTCCGGGGGTGTCGATTACCTCAAAACCCTCTCCACCGATTGTTCCCTTCCCTCGGAATACTTCGACCGTCGTTCCCGGATAGTTGGATACGGTCACGTAGGTGCCTGTCAGTCTGTGGAAAAGGACGCTTTTGCCGACATTGGGGCTGCCCACAATGGCAATTTTCCGGCCCTCTCCCCCTGTCTGGGATTCAGGCTGCCCGTGGCATCCTTGCCCCCGAACCTTTTTAAGATTTTTTACAGCTGGATCCATTGAGTTCTCCTTAAGCGATTGAGATTCAATCTCAACTATAATTTAAAAAAATTTTAGCGGCATTTCTTGCAATAACCAAAAATCTCGATCACAATTTTCTCTGGTCGAAACTCATGCTTCCTGCAAATCTTCTCTT
>DYHU01000299.1 GCA_020724025.1 Syntrophorhabdus sp.
TTCCACCTACAAGAACTCATACGCTTTGCTCGGCACACTCATGGATTTACCTCCTCATTAGAATAATACACTTTCACAGTTATTACTGCAATCTCATTCGGTTCGTCAGCAAAAATAGATTCTACCGTTTTATATTTATAAAATTGATGATTTGTTAATGAAACTCCTCTATGAAAGTCAAATTGATGCTTTGATCGGAATTTACCCATTTACCCCCTCTAATTTAGCTCACGATCTGGTAGTTAGCCCACCCCCCCCTTGTAGCTTGGATCTAAAGTCTTATATCCCAAGCCGGCAAAAAGCTGATAGACCTTCTCTGGACTATTCATCTGGGGGATTTGGTTTTCTATAAATTCTTTTATTTTATGTTCCTTGTTCATTGTTTGTCACAGTTTTGTCACAGTAATATGTTACAGTAATGTCACAGTATTCTGTCATAGTAATTCATAATATTTTGTGGGGTCGGTTTTGCTCTTTGCAGCCTCTCTTACAAATTTATTTTCAACAAGACGAGCCAAATCCCTCTGTGCAGTCCGCCTGATAACATTGAATTTTTTTACATATTCCTCAACGGTAAGCCTCTTTTTTTCTACAAGATACAGCAATATCTTTATTTGTCGCGCATTGAGATTAACCTTTTTTGCTTTTTCTAAATAGGTTTCCTTTTTAATGACAATCTCACCTTTGCCTTTAACTTCGAGCAGTTGTGTTCTCAATCCGTCTGTAAAATATTCAAGCCAGGAGGTCATATCCATATCATTTTTTCTAACCGATTGAAGAGCATCATAATATCCTCTGCGGTTCTTGTCATAATACTCTGAAAGTGAGAAAAGTCTTTTGAAATCATATCCACTTTTATAAAGTACTAATGTACATAGAAGTCTTGCAGTTCTTCCATTACCGTCTACAAATGGATGGACATGAACAAGTTGAAATTGAGAAATTCCAGCAATTAGAATTGCTGAGATATCTTTGGGGGCATTTAACCATTCAACAAGTTTTCTCATAAGATCTGGAACATCTTGAGGCGGAGGAGGTGTATAAATTATTTTGTTATCTATCATATCTACAACATAGTTTTGTATTTTTCGGTAGTTACCAGGATCTGCTGAATTTCCTCTAACTCCTTTTACCAGCAGTTTGTGTATCTCTCTAATAAGTCCTCCCGTTAACGGGTCTTCTTTTCCCAAATACCTTGATATAAAATCTATTGCCTCTCTGTAATTTTGCAATTCTTTTCTGTCATCGGGACGAACGTCAATGACTTCTTTTCCAGTAAGAATCTTTTTAGCCTGGCTAAGAGTTAACTTTGTCCCTTCAATATGAGTAGAATAGTGAGATTCAAGAATAAGTATTTCACTCTGCATCTCCTTTACCCATTTCTCCTTTAATTGTGCAGCCTCAAGAAAACCTCTTGCTCTCTCAATTTGTAGAAGGTTATTGTTTATTTGATTAGTATATGAAAATCTGGGTTTAAACATCTTTTACCTCAGGAAATAAAATCGACACAGATGAGTTTGAGCTTTCTTCCGTCAAATTCCATTGGACGGTACATCTTTTCTCCCAATGACTGGAAAGTCAGATCTTTCTTAAGTGAAAAACAACTTTATTTTAAGCCAGATCACTTTTTAAAGCGTTTTATAATGTTTCAAAAGCTCCTGAGGGGTCAATATTTTTATCCCCATATATTCACCCATTATTTTTAATGCCCTATCCCCTGTAATAACGACTTCTGCCTTTAAGGCCACTGCGCACTCTATAAATTTATCATCATCAGAATCTTCTTTAACCGCTTTTACCTTTGGTGTCTTTGTAGTGAAGAGGATATTAAACCCCTTGGCAAAAAGGGAGAGAAGTTCTTCAATTTCATTTTCGTCCTTTAACCCAAACCTCTGTAGAACATCTATATACTCATCAAGGATATCTTTAGATAGGCAAAGGATTATTTTCCCCTTTTTCCAGAAGTCTATGATCTTCCTGGGATTTCCTCCAAAGAATGACGAAACAAAGATATTGGTATCAATAACGACTTTCATTCTCGGCTCTTTCTTGCTTCTTTGATCGCCTTATTTATATCCTTTTGCTTTATCCCTTTGGACCTTAATTTCCCTCCGATTCTGCCCCAGAGGTCGTCCACATAGGCGCCAATATCCCGTTCTTTGATATAGCCTTCGATCAACTCTCTCACCATCTGGCTTGAAGTCTTGCCTTCCACTCTGGCAAGCTTATTAAATCGCTCTTTGACTTCGGAATCTATTCTGACAATCATTTGGGTTGTCATCCGCTTCCCTCCAACATTGTATATTTTGTATATATCATATATCAATTTGAAAAGATTGTCAACATTGGGGGAGTATGGTAATATAGAGCAGCTTTCTTTCTCGGCACAGGGTTTTAGCATGACGGCATATGGGAGGAGAAGCAGATGAAGGTCATCTTTCATCAACGATTCTATGAAGTCTACACCTCTGATCCGGCGGCGGCTCCGGGAAGGATGGAGGCCATCGTGAAGACCCTGGAGAAAGAATTCCAGTTCGTTGAGCCGGAGCCTGCTGCCGAAAGGGACCTGCAGAGGGTCCACGGAAGACAGCACATCCAATCCGTCAAAGGCGATCCCTTGGTCTATGAAATCGGGTTTCTTTCAGCAGGGGGAGCCATTCTTGCAGGAGAAATGGCATTTGACGGAGAACCCGCTTTCGGTCTCATCAGGCCTCCGGGGCATCATGCCAGCCCCCATTCCTGCTGGGGATTCTGTTATTTTAATAATATCGCCATCGCCATCAAAAGGCTTATCCACGAGGAGAAGATCAAACGGGCACTTATCCTCGATTTCGATCTTCATTACGGAGATGGCACAGCCAATACATTCAGTGGCTCCCAATCGGTGAGTTATTTCCATCCCGAAGGAATTCGGAGAGAGGGCTTCTTAGAAGAAGTACAACGCTGTCTTCAAACAGAAAGACCCTTTGACATCATTGCCATCTCCGCAGGATTTGACCGTCATGAAGAAGACTGGGGAGGACTGCTTAAAACCGAGGACTATTTCATCATTGGAAAATGGGCCAGGGAGTCATCTCTTGAAAACTGTCAGGGAAGACGATTTGCTGTCCTGGAGGGAGGTTATAACCATTCGGTCCTGGGAAGAAATGTGAGGAGCTTCCTTCAGGGGTTCACGGATTGAAAACCTTCCTGAGTGATCGTGGCATAAGAGAGAAAAGAACCTACCTCTCCCCGGGCTTTTAATCGTTCCATCCCTTCCGCTACCTTCTTTAAAATCTCTCTGAGGGGAGCGTTCTCTTTACCCATCTTATTGAGCTGAAACTCCAGCCCCATCCGCCTCGGAAGAGAGAAGGCATACGAGATCTCGTCTCCATCGAGCCGGGGAAGCTTCTTCTTCGTCCAGAGAAAGTAAAGGCGAAAAGGCGTCTCCTTATCCCTCTCCGTCTTTCCGGCCAGAATAAAGGAGACCTGATGGAGGGGATCGATGGGCAGCAGTTCGCACTTCTTGCTCATAAATCGCTCATATTCTGTCGAGAGAAAGGCGAGGCTTGCTCCATAAATGTCCTGAACATCGGCCATCTTCTCTTCCCATATAAACTCCTTCAGTGCCCTCCCCATATCCGTTCCTTCGACTGCTCCGGTGACCAGAAGGGCGCAATGGGTGGCGATCGGGATGAGGCGGTCCACTTTTAAAGAAACCTCTTCTCCTTTTTCATCCAACTGGATGGCCCGGTTTTCAGCGGCCAAAACGATTCCGTAAATGTTCTGTGCGACAATGATCTGAGACATTTCGATTCCTCCTGATGAATGAAATATCGCTCTTTTCTAAAATTTTCAATTAAAAAATTAGGGTTCTTCCCCCCTCTTAAGTGTAAGAGGGGGGAGGGGGAGTTAGCAACGGCGACGGGGGTCGAGGCGCACCTTTCGGATAACTGGCACCGGCCTTCATCCTGATCTTTGGGGCTGGTTCAGATGAGATCGCTCGCCTCCCATTCAATCCAAAGACCGCCATTCGAAGCCTTGGAGAGCGGGTTGTCCATCTCCGGCTCCGTGGAAACCTATTTGGCTAAACTGTTACCCCAATTGAGTGAAAAATATCCCGTTCTTTCGAGTTAATGAATTTGGTCTTAAAGCCCAGTTGTCCGATTTGTTTCGTCATTCATTCAGACACACGATTTCTTATCTCATCTCCTTCCCCCTTACGATGGGGGAAGGTTGGGATGGGGGTGGACGTCTTGGACCTTCCCCCCACCTGAATCCTCCCCCACCGTGGGGGGAGGAAGTTATTTTTTTGGCT
>DYHU01000036.1:0-13384 GCA_020724025.1 Syntrophorhabdus sp.
ATGAAGGCAAATCCCTTCTTCTGGATGGCCTTCTTGACCGAGTTGGTCAACTGCCTTGGATGGGCCGCTGTCCAGCAGGCGACGAAGGAGGCCCCTGCAGCCATGACCAGTTTGGAGATGTTAAATGTGTTTTCGAACGTGCCGTAAGGGGTCGTGGTCGTCTTCACCCCCATGGGCGTCGTGGGCGCAGCCTGGCCACCGGTCATGCCATAAATCCCGTTATTGGCGCAGATGACCGTCATCTCGATGTTCCTTCGGGCATTTTGAATCAAGTGATTCCCGCCGATGGCCACGAGATCTCCGTCTCCGCTCACCACCATCACCTTCTTTTCAGGAAGGCCCATTTTGATTCCAAAGGCAAAAGCGATCGGTCTCCCGTGGGTGGTATGAAGCACATCGGCATTGAAAAATGGACTGGGAATCCATGCGGCACAACCGATTCCTGAGACAAAAACAAAATCATCCATGTCCATTTCCAAGCCGTCAATGGCGCGTAAGATACTCTGGGCGACGGTCCCATCTCCACAACCCGGGCAGAACGTCGTGTGGGTCACGGTGGGTCGAATAAAACGGTGATACGGGTGGACAAGCTCATTCATTTTGAAACCTCCTCAATCTTCTTCAAAATATCCTCTGGGTCCTGGATCTCGCCCACCAGTTTAGGGGGGAGAAATGAGACCTCTGCAAAATGGGCGGCTTCCGCTTTGATGTAGGGATAAACCTGACCCAGGTTATTTTCCAGGACGATGACCTGTTTGGCCTTTCTCGCCATCTTCTCAATCTCCTCTCCTGGAAAGGGCCAGACTGTGATCAACCGGAGGGTCCCTACCGGAATTCCCCTTTTCCTTGCCTGCGAAGCGGCCGCTGCCGCCGCACGGGACACCCCCCCATAGGAAACCAAAACGATCTCGGCGCCTTCGTAATCCCGCTCCACCAGCGTAATTTCCTCCTTATGTTTGAGGATCTTATGGCTCAATTTCCGAACGAATTTATCCAGGGCGGAGATATCGATCAGATTCCGTTTCCCGTATTCATCATGGCAGGAGCTGGTCACGTGGGTCTTAAACCCTTTCCCGAAAATGGGCATCGGGGCAACATTCTCGTCCAGAAACCCCTTAAGCTTCAGAGGATCTGTACCGGGTTCGGGAATTTTTCGATAAACTCTTTCGATCTTCTCAGGTTCCGGGATCACCACTTCCTCCCGCATATGTCCCACAAAGGCGTCAGAGAGAAGGAAGACGGGAGTCCGATATCTCTCCGCGTAATTAAAAGCGATCACCGTATGGTCGAACATCTCCTGAGGTGATGAAGGGCAGAGGGCGATGATTTCATAATCTCCATGAGATCCGTGCTTGGCCTGCACCATATCTCCCTGAATCCCGATGGTGGGCATCCCTGTCGTAGGAGCTCCTCTCTGAACGTTGACGATCACGCACGGGGTTTCCACTCCGACCGCAAATCCGATATTCTCCAGCATCAGACTGATCCCGGGACCTGAAGTGACGGTCATGGCCTTCTTCCCGGCCCAGGAGGCCCCGATGACTGCGGCGATCGAACTGATTTCGTCTTCCATCTGGAAAAAGGCCCCTCCCACCTGAGGAAGCTTCTCGGCCAGATGGTTTGCAATCTCCGTTGCCGGCGTGATCGGATAGCCTGCCGCAAATTCACATCCCGCAGCCAGGGCCCCTTCGGCACAGGCCACATTCCCCATCATAAAGTATCTTCCGGTGCGGACTCGTTTCTCACTCATCTATTGACTCCCTTTTTTCCGTTTTTTTTCAGAGACGACGATCGCCAGATCAGGGCAGAAGATCATGCAGTTCTCACACTGGGTGCACTGATCCTCATGAACCACGACAGGGGGCCTGTAGCCTTTCTGATTCAGTATCCCGGAAGGCTTAAAAACCTCCTCCTTGCAGACATAGATACAGATCCCACATTCTTCAACGCCTTTGCATAACTCGTCATAAATTCTCAAGGTAGCCAACTTCTTTCTCCTTTCATGCTGTTAGCCTAATACGATGGCAATCATTAACCTTACGTAGGGGATGGCTTTAGCCCTGCGGTTTAAGCAAGCCTGAAGGCTTGCCCTACAAAATATCTCTTGTCTTAACTTTAGGTTGATTTACGGGATGGAGCGGCGTTTTCCCTTCCAGAACCCGGATGACATCTTCTGCCACCAGACTCATCCTCTTTAAAGCCTCCTCCGTATGGGCAGCCATGTGGGGCGTGCCGATGAAATGATCAAACTGGAGCAAGGGATGATCTTTCGTGGCCGGTTCCACTTCATAGACATCGGATGCCGCCCCGGCAATCCTCCCTTCTTTTAGAACTCTGTAGAGGGCCTTCTCATCCCAGATCGGCCCCCTCGCCAGATTGATGATGTGGGCTGTGGGCTTCATCAAGCTGAACTCCCTCTCTTTGATGAGACTCTTCGTGGCGGGCAACATCGGGAGGTTGATGGATAGGTAATCGGATTGAGACAAGACCTCCTCCAGGCTTAGCTTGACGGCATGGATCTCCTTCTCCACCTCCTCATATCGCAGCGCATCATAGTAAAGAACCTTCATATCAAATCCTTTGTGGCCAATTCGGCCGATCGCCCTACCAACCTTGCCAAAACCGAGGATGCCCAGTGTTTTTCCATGAAGCTCTCTTCCAATGTATTGATACCGTGCTTCCCATCGGCCATCCCGGACCGCTAAATCCCCCTTCTTGAGCATCTTTGAAAGCATCAAGGCCAACCCGAAAAAATGCTCCGCCACCGAGATGTCATTGGCATCCGGAGTATTGACTACCCATATTCCCTTCTCGGTGGCGGCTTCCAGATCGATGTTCTCCACTCCGACCCCGTGTCGTCCGATCACTTTGAGCTTGGGAGCTGCATCCATGATCTTTCGACTGACCTTGCCATTGGCCCGGATGATGATCCCATCCATCTCCCTCATCTCGTTGATCAAGGAAGTCTCTTCAAAAGAAGTGGCAAAGAAGATCTCGCCTTCCTCCTTCAGAAGGGCCTTTCCTGCTTCGTGCATTTCTTCGTAAAGCAAAATTTTAAACGGTTTCATCCCTCATCCTCCAAAGGATTACAGCATCGATTTCAGACTTTCTGCAAAGAGGTGCGGGCTAGAAAGGACAGGGATTTTTACCTGTTGACTCAAAGGCAATGCGAGTCGAGCCATCGACCCCTGGGCAAGAACAAGGACATCGACTTTCTGAGCCAATGCCGTCGCCTTTTCCATCACCAATCGATCATGTTTCTCTATATCTCCTTGGAGAATAGCCTGAAATGCATCCTGGCAGAGAGCTGTATAGATGGAAATCTCTTTACTCGCCTCTGATGCCTTCTGCCTCAGCAAATTTGATGTAGGATCCAAAGTAGTTGACACCGTTGCCACAATTCCAATCCTCCTTCCCCTTGCCACAGCAGCCTCTGCCATAGGTTCATCAATCTTTAGAAGAGGATGAGTCACTAATTTCCTCGCCACATCCACCGCGGGAGAGATGCTTGAACAGGTGACCGCAATGATGTCAGCACCTGCCTCTTCAGCGGACACTACATGTCGACATAATCTTCTAGTGATTGAGGGGCTCAGTTCACCCAACTTCATCAAATCAATGAGAAGACTTTCATCCACCATGTGAAAAGTCTTTACCTCAAAAGGGAGGGTGTTGATTTCTTTCTTTATGACCTCCACCATGATCAAGGCTGTGTGTATGAAGCTGAGTGTCTTCAATGGTTTCATCCCTCTTAAACCCTCGGTACCTTCCGGAGCAACTGTCCGTATCCCTCTATAGGATCGTTAATCTTGAGAAGCTTCATCAGAAGCCAGGCCGTGGACTGGTTGGCTGTCACCACAGGTTTCTCCGCATCCTTCTCGATCTCTTCGATGACATCGCTGCATCTGAAATTGGTACAGGCAATGAAGATACCATCCGCCTCAGGGACAACAGCCTGCATGGCAATCTGATAAGCCTGGGAAGGTTTTGTCGCCCCCATCTCATAAAGATCCTCAATTTGGAGGCCTGCCACCCTCAGGACCTTAAAGCCAGAGGCTTCATAGAATTCCTTAAACCTCTGATTGACTTCATCGATGTAAGGCCCCGCGATCACAATCTTTTTAAAACCCATGAATCTCATGGCCTCCTCTGCAGCCGTGGCGGTTGTGGTGCACGAAATCCCTTTGCTATTGGATTGCATTGATTCGATCTCTTTTTTGTCCCATCCAGATCCTCCGATAAGGCTGCCGGCCGTACAGGCAAACGCAATGGCGCTATTGTTGCCCAGCAGAGGTGAGACCATACCCTCTGCTAAAAGGCCAGCGGGCTCAGGGAGCCTGGCACTGAGTTTGGAACACTCCTCCACATTGACCACCGGTTCCATATGGATCCGGGTCTCACGAACTTGAACATAGGGAGGTAGCATCCGACAAATCTCTGGGGTTGGATTGAGATTTGGTCCGACCACGATCAGACCGACTCTTGCCCGATATCCATAGGGCACTCCATAACCTTCTGGATCTCTCTGAATCATTTTATCCTCCTCCTTTCTCTTCTATTATCGTATAAATCCAAATAATCTCGGAAGCCACATCGTCACGTCTGGCCAATAAGCCACAAGAAGAAATATGCCTGTTAATAATAATACAAATGGAACGATTTCACTCCATGTTTCGTCGATGCTGATCCCCGCCAGTTTACAGGTAATAAACAGGCTAAGAGCTACAGGAGGGGTGATCAGAGCGATTTGAACAGACATGATAAAAATTAATCCAAAATGATGAGGTTCAATTCCATAGGAGACAGCAATGGGAGCTAAGACCGGGACGAACATGATCATGGTGGCGATGGCCTCGATAAAAAAGCCCAAAAAAACCAAAAACAGAATGACGAGGGTGAGGAAAAGGACCGGGCTGGTTGAAATCGACATAAGGAATGTGCCACATCTCTGCGGAATCTGTGCGCTGGTTAGCAGCCAGGCACAGATCTTTGCAGTGGCCATCAGGATGAAAATAACGGAACTGGTAATGGCAGTGTTTAGAATCGACGTGATGATACTTGAAAATGTTAGTTTTCGAGTAATAAGTATTCCTACAATCAAGATGTAAGCCACAGCCACTGACCCAGCTTCTGTGGGCGTGAATACACCAGAGAGAATACCGCCTAATATAATGATCACTACCATGAGGCCTAAAATGGCACCTTTAAATGTCTTAAAGATATTGATGATTTTAAACTTTTCATTACTCACCGGATAGTTTCTACGCTTCGCCAAGATATGGGAAAGTCCCATCAAACCCAGACCGACCATCACACCCGGGACGAATCCAGCTAAAAAGAGCGCAGCAACTGAAATCGTTCCTCCTTGGACATAGGCGTAAATGAGCATCCCTACGCTCGGAGGGATGATCGGACCCATGGTGGATGCGGCGGCCGTCAAGACCGCTGCAAATTTCCGATCATATCCTTCCCTGATCATGCTCGGAATAAAAATGGATCCGATTGCTGCTGCATCTCCTACGGCTGTACCAGTGACACCGGATAAAAACATCTCTGACACAATGCTGACGTGGGCCAGTCCGGCACGAAGATGTCCTACAAGAGATTTAGCAAAGTTCACCAAATTTGGAAGAACACCGCTTCTTTCGGAGAGGTCCCCAGCCATGATGAAGAATGGAATGGCCATCAAGGGAAAAGAGTCAATCCCGGAAAACATCAAAGTTGGAATGATCAGTAACGATTCTCGACCCGTGATCAAAAGAAAGGCGAGGGCACTGATCCCTAAGCAAAAGGCTACCGGAACGCCCAAAAGAATGGTCAATATGAAGGCAATGAAAAGATAGATCATCTAAGACGATCTCCCCCTTCCTCGATTCTGTTCCAGTTTGATCCCCCCTGAGAGGGCTTTCAGGTTTTCCCATATCTTCGGCAGAAGGTTCAAAATCATAAGAAAACATCCCACAGGGATGGCCAAATAGAACCAGAAGATGGGAATACCTAAGGAGGGAATGATTTGATCTAATTGGAAAGGCAGGACCAGGATCCCCTCTACAATCAGGAAGATGAGAAAGGTCAGGAGGAAAACATGGGCAATCAGATTTAACCCCGAGCGAGTTCGACCTTGAAATTTGTTAACTAAGATTCCAATGCTGATATGGGACTCCCCCCTTAAAGCCAAACTTGAAGCTAAAAAGACCACCCAAACCATGAGGTAGCGTGTAAATTCTTCGGTAATGTAAAGGGACTTGCCAAAGAGATAACGAAGGAAGACCTCGATCGGAACAAGGATTGTCACGACAGAGAGGCAAAGAATAGTCAATACCTTAATGGACTGGTTCAATATACGATAAAACATTGCTCTTTTCTTTAAGAAAAGGAAGGGTAGGCTTTTTTGTAAAAAAGCCTACCCATATTGAGCTTGATTAATTATTTGTTCGCTGCAACAAAAAGATCCGTCAGTAGCTTTCCATCTTTGCCAAATTCTTTAATCGCCTCAGGATAGACTTGAAGAGCGATCTTTCTGAATTTTTCCAATTCAACCTCGGGGATCGTGTTGATCTTCATCCCCGCCTTTTCCAGTTCCTTGAGGAACTTCTGATTGTCCTTCTCATTCTCCACCCTCTGCCAAACCGTCGTCTTCCAAGCGGCTACATCAACAGCCAATTGGAGGTCTTTGGGTAGCTTTTCGTAAAAGGTCTTGCTCATGACTAAGGCACCGACTTCGTTTACATGGGCTGTGAGGGAATAGAACTTCTGAACTTCCTGAAACTTAGCGGTGTACACCATGGCGGGCGGATTCTCCTGTGCATCGACTACTCCAGTCCTTAGAGCCTCAAAAAGTTCTGTCCAGTCCATGGGTGTAGGAGAAGCCCCTAATGCCTTAAAGAATGCAATATGAACGGGTGTGGGAAGGGTTCTTATCTTGAGACCCTTCAAATCCTCCACAGAGCGTATTGGCTTCCTATTATTCGTAACATGACGGAATCCATTGTCAAAGAATCCGAGATTGTGGTAACCAGTAGCGAGCATCCTTTTTTCAAGTTCCTTCCCTAAGGGGCCATCGAGAACCTCAAAAAGCCTTTGTAGATCTTTCCAGAGGAAAGGTAGAACCGTAATGCCCAGTTCAGGGATATGGCGTTGAATATGGGCCACACCCCCGAGAGCCGACTCTAAGGTTCCCATCCTGACCATCTCCATCGTTTCCCTTACTTTTCCAAGGGCGCCCACATGGTGGACATCAACAGCGATCTTTCCGCCAGATAATTTCTCAAGTTCTTCTTTGAAAAGGACTGCTGCCCTGCCCCAGGAGTGGTCGGCTGCAACCGGGTTCGCAACACGAATCTTATATTCCGCTGCATAAAGGTTGATCGATAAAATTAGGATAAGTAAGGTTGCCATAAAAAAGATGATATGAAAAGATTTCCAATTCATTGTCTTCATAAAATTTTACCTCCTTTCATTTCATTCCCACGAAGTGAACTTTCCCAGATCTCCCTTTTAAACGCTTTTGGGCTAACATTTGCTGATTTCTATCTCCAAAATCACCTCCTTTCAATTGAGATATATAACTTTCTTTAGAAAAGGTCAGATGTTTGACAATGAGTTTCTCCAATTGATTGAGATCCCTATCTTCGATCGCCCTAATCATCTCCCGATGTTCGATGATGGACTGTTCGATTCGATGGGGCAATGACCAGGCATTAAATCGGACGATATGGGCCTTTGTACGAAGAAAATCGATCATCTCGGAGAGGTATCTGTTCCGGCAGACCTTAAAGCTGGCCCGGTGAAATTCAGAATCCTTCTCAATCATCTGAGGTGTCTTCTCACGAAGATGTCTCTCCACCTCTTTGGAGAGCCTCTTCAGGTCTTGGATCTCTTTCTCGGTGATATGCTTTAATACCAATCGGGCAGCTATTTTTTCCAATTCGACTCGAACAAAGTATATCTCCTCAACCTCCTCCACAGTCAAGTCGGCTACCATCGCTCCCCGATAGGGAGTGGTTCTGACGAGCCCCTTTGCCTCCAACTTTTTCAAGGCCTCCCGGATCACTGTACGGCTGATTCCAAACTTCGAAATGAGATCCATTTCGATCAGGCGTTCCCTTGGCTTGAAACGACCCGAGAGGATATCGCTTTCGATCTCCTTAAAAATTCTTATTGAATTAATGCTTGACATTTAAATGATCTTTTATCTAATATAGGATTTAATTTTAATACAATTTTGTATACACTTTTTAAAATAACCTGTCAACCTTTTCCATCAAGGGGTTTCTTGATGAAACGATTTGAATGTCTCTTCAGCCCTTTCCGGATTGGAAATATTGAATTAATAAATCGAATCGTGATGCCATCCATGGCGACCCACTTTGCCGATCTGGATGGTTCCGTCAATGACCGGCATATCGCTTATTATGTCGAGCGGGCAAGAGGCGGGGTGGGCTATATCACCTTTGAACATACGGGCATCCTGAGACAGGGCCGAGCCTTTCCCAATATGGCCTTGATTGACTCGGATCAACATATCCCTCCTTTTAAAAATTTAGTCGAAGCCATCCATCAAGAAGGTGGAAAGTTTGTGATTCAGATCAATCACGCCGGCCGTCAGACCTCCTCCTCGATCACGGGCTCCCCCATCGTCGCTCCCTCGGCCATCTCCTGCCCTGTCAGAAAGGAGATGCCCCAAGCCCTTTCCTTTGAGGAGATCCAAAAGATCGTGGAGGCCTTTGGGGAAGCTGCGCGGCGGGTTAAAGAGACGGGAGCTGATGGCGTAGAAATCCATATGGCCCACGGGTATCTGATCAATCAATTCCTTTCTCCTTTTTCTAACAAAAGGGAGGATGAATATGGAGGCGATGCGGATCGACGCATGCGAATGGCCATCGAAGTATTGAGGACCGTTCGAAATCAAGTGGGTCCCGATTTTACGGTCCTCTGCCGTCTCAGTGCCGATGAATATGTGGAAGGCGGATTGAAATTGGAAGACACAAAAGAAATCGCAAAGGCATTGGAGAGGAGTGGGGCCGACGCCCTCCATATTTCGGCCTGCGTGGCCGCCTCGGGATATCTGAACCACCCTCCTTATTATGCCGAAGAAGGCATTTTCGCCCACCTCGCTCAGGGGATCAAATCTGTGGTCAGCATTCCAGTCATCGCCGTGGGTCGAATCCGCACCCCTGAGTTAGCGAATCGGATATTGGAAGAGAACAAGGCCGATCTCATTTCGATGGGAAGGGCTTTGATTGCCGATCCCCATCTTCCGATAAAAGCGTCCCGGGGAGGAACAGATGACATTGTCCCCTGCATCTCTTGTAACCGCTGTATTCAAAGCATTCGAAAAGGAGCTCTCCAGTGTGCGGTTAACCCGGAAACCGGCCGGGAGGGAATTTTTAAACTTAAAAAGACGGATCACCCGAAGAAAATCTGGATTATAGGGGGAGGTCCGGCAGGAATGAAGGCGGCTGAGATTGCCTCACGGCGGGGCCACCAGGTGACTGTCTATGAAGGAAAGGAAAGTTTGGGAGGTCAATTTCTTCTGGCAGCGATGCCTCCCCACAAGCAGGTCCTAAAGGAGTTCATCACCTATCTCATGAATCAACTCAGTAAACTACGGGTTAGGATTCTTACGGGCAATCCTTTTGATCCTGCTTTATTGAAAGAAGATCGACCGGATGTGGTCATTATGGCAACAGGGGCCAGGCCTTACCTCCCGGGGATCAATGGCCTTCAGGCCTCGAAGGTTCATACGGTCATCGATGCCCTGTCCGGGCCTGTTCCTCTGGGCAAAAAAATCCTTGTCGTGGGAGGCGGGGGAATCGGAGCTGAGGTGGCAGACTTTCTTTCTGAAAATGGCAAGGAGGTGACATTGATTGAGATGAGAGAAGGGATCGCCCTGGATCTGGTAGGACACCTTCAGCATTTCTTAAATAAGAGGTTGAGAGAAAAGGGAGTTCAGATTTTAGTCAACACAAAGGCTACCCGCTTCGAAAGAGAAGGATTGTGGGTTGAGGATCCACAGGGAATCAGAAAGCTCGAAGGATTTGATTCCATTGTGATCTCTCTGGGATCGATATCAAATAATGAGCTGGTTGAATCGTTGAAAGGAAAAGTTCCGGAGGTTTATGTGGTGGGTGATGCCTCAAAACCGCGGGAGGTGATGGAAGCGGTGCTTGAGGGAGAAGAGATTGCACTCAAAATTTAGCAAAAGGAGGTGAGGGGGAAGAAAAATTTGATACAGGTACATTTCCATTTCTAAACGGCTTGAATAAATGAAAGGGGGTTTAGCGATGTTAGAAAAAAGAAGATTTGAGGGGATTGGCATTCTCATTCTTATATCCATTTTCTTCATTCCCATGATGGTCTTTCCCGCCGAGAAGAAGGTGGTCCGGATCTGGCACACGGAGACCGAGCCCCAGTCCGTGGCAGCGTTCCAGCAGATCATCAGTGACTTCGAGAAATTGTACCCGGATATCACAGTAAAGCAGGAAGCGCTGGCCTGGGGTGATCTGGAGGCAAAGCTGACAGCGGCCCTGGCCGCAGGCGCGCCCCCGGATGCCTCCCATGGACAGGCCGTGACGTGTGCGTCCTTTTATGCGAAAGGCCTCTTGCGAGACCAGGAGGATATCGCCGCCTCCATTGGCCGGGATAACATCTGGGAGGCCGTTCGAAGGCAGTGCTTTCACGATGGGAAGTACTTCGGGATTCCCCATTCCGCGGCCACATCGCTCCTGATCTATCGGAAGGATATCTTTAAGGCAAAAGGGCTGAAGCCGCCGGAGACCTGGGATGATTTCATCAAAGTGGCAGAAGCCATGATTGAGCGGGACAAAGACGGACGGGTGACCCGTTACGGCCTCTCCCTCCCCGGTGTGGGCCTCTTCATCAATATTGCCGTGGGAGAATTGACCAAGGCGAACAACGGCCGACTCTTTGATCCCAAGACAGGTCGGCCTATCTTTACCTCGAAGGAGGTCATTGAGGTGTTGGATTTCTACAAGAAACTGACCGCCACAGTCTTGCCGCCTGGCTGGTTGGGCCATGGGTATCTGGACACTTTCGCCAACCTGGCCACCGGCAAGGCCGCCATCCTCTATCAGGGCTATGGTCGGGGTGCGGGCTACATTGAAAGATACGCCCCCAAGGAGATGGCCAATTCCGAGCACTTCGGAGTGCTGGTGAAGCCCCGAGGACCATCCGGCAAGGAGACGGCAGCCCAGATCGATGCCGAGCCCTGGATGATATTCAAGAACGCGAAGTATCCTGAAGAGGCGGCGATGTTTCTCAAGTTCTTCTTCAAGGAAGAAAATTATATCAAGTACCTGCATACGGTCCCGATTCACCTCTTACCCACCCTCAAATCCGTGCGGGCGAACCCTGCCTATCAGGCCAACGAGATGGTCCGCAAATGGAAAGAGTGGCAGGACATGCAGTACCGCTACTTCGACACGGGTCAGGCGAAGCCTACCCTGATCGTGGAGTGGGACGACTTAAAGCTCCCCTTCGGCCTCGAGATTCTTGGGTCCGGCATCATCCCGGACATGGTAACAGATGCCGTTCGGGGGATGTCGTCTATGGAAGCAGCAACCAAGGCGCAAGCCCGGGCTGAGGAACTCATCACAAAGCTTGGTCATAAACGCTGGTAAGCTGTCTGCGGATCGCTGGTGGTGTACCACAAAAATGAAGCTATATTTCGAAGAGCGCCGGAGTAGACCCTCTCGCTGGGTTGAAGACGTTCGAGCTTAGTTTTTTTTATGGGGTACACCACTGGCTGGGCATATGCTTGCTTCGAATTCTCGAAGCGGGCGTGTGCCCAACCCCATCACCTCTGTTTTTAAACTGAAATCAATGAAAGACATTTCGGACCAAAAACCCCAATCTATAGCTCACAAGGAATCCACCCTCTTCGGTATCATTAAGAGGAAGGGCTGGGTCCCTGTGACGAAACCAAAGCGTCAAGAACAACTGGCAGGGGTTATGAGCATTGCCCCGGCCCTTATTTTAATCCTGGGCCTCACGCTATACCCGGTCGCCTACTCCGTGTGGCTCAGCCTCCTTGAAAAACATTCCTTCTTCCCACAGGAACGTTTTATTGGCCTGGAGAATTTCTTCTACCTCTGGACAGATTCGGAGTTTTGGTCGAGCCTCTGGCTTGGGATAATCTATTCTGGATGGACGATCTTCTTCCAGATCATCCTGGGGGTGGCGGCCGCCCTCATTCTGAACGAAACCTTCATGGGACGGGGTCTGGTTCGGGCGATCGTTCTGTTCCCCTACATGATCCCCACCATTGTGGCAGTGATTCTATGGAAGTGGCTGCTCAACGACATGTATGGCATCGTGAACTACTGGCTGCTTGCTTTAGGGATCTTCAGGGATCCGATCAGTTGGCTGGGAGCCGATCACATCATGCTCTCGCTCATCGTGATGAGCATCTGGCAATTCTTCCCTTTTGTCCTGTTGAGTATCCTGGCCCGGCTCCAGACCATTCCCCCTGAGCTATACGAAGCTGCAAAGGTGGATGGGGCTTCGGCTATCAGTCGCTTCATTCACATTACCCTGCCACAGATTCGGGGCATCCTGTTTGTAGTGATCCTCCTCCGGAGCATTTGGATGTTCACCAAATTCGACACGGTCTGGCTGATGGGAGAAGGAGCAGGGGCTGGCCGTTTCATCCGGACGCTGCCGGTATATGCCTACATGCGAACTTTGACGTATTACCAGGCGGGTCTCGGCGCCGCATTGGCCGTCATCATGTTTGCCATACTCGTGGTGGTCACGGTGATCTACTTCAGACTGTTCCGAGAGGAGGCAGACATCGGATGAATCGCCGGCGATTTCGACGACTCTCGACCCGTGGACTTCTTTACATAGGGGCGGCACTGCTGGTCATCCAGGCTGCCTTTCCCTTCTTCTGGATGGTTTCGACTTCGCTCAAACCACCCGCAGAGGTGTTCGTCCAACCCCCGTCATTCATCCCCCATGAGACTACATGGGACAACTTCCGCCGTCTCTTCACCGCCACTCACTTCCTCACCTATTTCCGGAACAGTGTGAAGGTGTCTGGTCTGGCAGTTCTGCTGACGATGGTGGTTAGTACTGCCGGGGCCTATAGCCTCACCCGCTACCAATACCGAGGCAGGGAAAAGATTGCAGGGCTCATCCTGTGCACTTATATGTTCGCTCCCATTATGATTGTGATCCCCTTCTTCATCCTGGCAAAGAAGTTGGGGATCGAGAACACCCACTTCGTCCTGGTCCTGGCCTTCACCTCGTTCTGTCTTCCGTTCACCCTCTGGCTGATGCGGGCCTTTTTCAAAACCATCCCCGTGCAGTTAGAAGAGGCTGCCCTGGTAGACGGCGCGGGCCGCATACGAGCGGTGATCTA
>DYHU01000036.1:13484-20108 GCA_020724025.1 Syntrophorhabdus sp.
GCCGGTGCGGTCAAGGGGTGACCATTTATCATAGAAAGGAGAAGTATGAAGATGCGACTCAAAGACAAAACCGCTTTAATCACAGGGGGAGGAAGGGGAATCGGTGCCACCACGGCCCTGATGATGCTCTCTGAAGGGGCCAAGGTAGGGATCGCGGATATAAACGAAGGCTCCATGAAGAAGACCTTGGAGACCGCTCAGTCCATGGGTTATTTTCTGAAGCCCCTCGTTGGAGATGTTACAGAGAAGGAGCAGGTGGAAAACCTCATGGGGGATTTTGTAAAAGAATTCGGCAGGATCGATATCTTAGTCAATAATGCAGGGATTGCCATTTCCAGACCCTTCATGGAAAAGACTGTTGAGGACTGGATGAAGACCTTGAAGGTAAACCTCATCGGTGTCTTTCTCTGTTCCCAGGTGGCGGCAAAATATATGTTGGCGCAGAAATCAGGAAAAATCATCAACATCTCCTCGATTCGTGGCATTGACCACTGCGGCCGGGAAGGAGTCATGGACTATAGCGCCTCCAAGGGAGCGGTCATCAATTTGACCAAGACGATGGCCAAGGAATTAGCTCCTCATATCAACGTGAATACGGTTGCGCCAGGTCACACCTTGACAGAGATGACTCAATCTCTTCCGGCGGAGGTTAAGAGATCGATGATCGAGGGGTCTTATCTCAAGAGAATGGCCCAACCCGAGGATATCGCCAAGGCCATCCTGTTCCTTGCCTCGGAGGACGCCAATTTTATAACGGGTCAAGTTCTTCTGGTTGACGGCGGGTTTAGCCTTAAATGAGAGTGGAGAGGAAATGGGAGGGCAGGCCCCATAGAGGAAATGATCACATGCCATACGGTTACAACGGAAAGATCTTAAGGGTTGATTTGAATAATGAATCCATCGGGGTAGAAGAACCCCAAGAAATCATGTACAGCCGCTATCTTGGGGGAGGAACCCTGGCCCTCTTTTATCTGCTCAGGGAACTAAAGCCAAAATCGGACCCCCTTGGGCCAGAAAACATCCTCGTTTTTTCAGGATCGGTCATTTCTGGGACGCCCGCTGCTGGATTAAGCCGCTTCTCTGTGGCGGCCAAATCTCCGTTAACCGGTGGATTTGGAGAAGCAGAGGCAGGGGGCTGGTGGATTCCGGAGTTGAAATTTGCTGGATTTGACGCCATCGTCATCAAGGGAAAAGCAAACAGACCTGTCTATCTCTGGGTGCATGAGGGTCAGGCTGAGATTCGCGATGCCGGTCATCTCTGGGGGAAATTTCCAAAAGAGACCCAGGATGAAATTCGAAGGGAACTTGGAGATGATCGAATTCGGATTGCCCTGATTGGCCCGGCAGGGGAAAAGTTAGCGAAGGTTGCCTGTATTATCAACGAACTCAAGCATGCCAATGGCAGAACGGGTTTAGGCGCTGTCATGGGATCGAAAAACCTCAAGGCGATTGCCGTGAGGGGCAAAAAGAGGATGGAAGTTGCCGATGGGGAAGCCGTTCAGCGGTTAAGCAAGCGGCTTAAGGATATCTATGAGGAACCTTACTTCAGCGTTGGCAATCTTGGAACATCCCGCGTCACAACCATGTTTAGCGAACAGGGGATATTGCCCACCCTTAATTTCCGGGAAGGATCTTTTGAAGGAGCCGATGCCATCAGTGGCGAGACGATGTCAAAGACTATTCTGGTTCGCCGGGGCACCTGTTACGGCTGCTTTGTCCGTTGTAAGAGAGAGGTTCAGGTTGGAGAGCCCTATTTTGTAGATCCCGTCTATGGAGGTCCGGAGTATGAAACTGTGGCTGCCTTTGGCTCCATGTGTGGGATCAGTGATTTGAAGGCTATTGCAAAGGCAAACCAACTCTGCAATGCCTATGGTCTCGACACCATCTCTACGGGAGGTCTGATCTCCTTTGCCATGGAATGTTACGAGAGGGGTATTCTTACTGAGAGGGATACCGATGGCCTTGAACTCCGGTTTGGCAACACGGAAGCCATGATCAAGATGGTGGAGAGGATAGGAAACCGTGAGGGTCTGGGAGACATTCTTGCTGACGGGATCTGCCAGGCAGCAGAAAAAATCGGGAGGGGTGCGGAAAATTTTGCCATCCATGTGAAGGGGATGCCTGTTCCTCTTCATGAACCAAGGGGGAAAGTAGGAGTCGGGTTAGGTTATGCCGTTTCTCCCACCGGACCAGATCATATGGAATTTCCTCATGATCCCTGGTGGGCAACAGAGGCAGGTATGGCCATCCTCAGGCCTTTGGGGATCCTTGAACCCCTCGATCCCTTTGATATCGGTCCTAAAAAAGTGAGAATCTTCATCTATCTTCAACAATACTGGGATCTTCTAAACACTCTCGGAATCTGCATGTTCACGGCCAAGCCCTTTGGCCCTCAAACCTTTAATGGGATTGTAGATTATGTTAAAGCCGTCACTGGATGGGAAACGAGTCTGTTCGATCTCCTTAAAGTCGGAGAAAGGCATGCGAACATGGCCAGGATCTTCAATCTCCGGGAAGGATTTACGGCCAAAGAGGACACGCTTCCCGATCGGTTTTTTCAGCCAATGGAAGGCGGGACCTTGAAGGGAAAGAAGATCGACAGGGAACGGTTTTCAAAGGCCGTAGAAACTTACTACGAGATGATGGGCTGGGACACAGAGATCGGTGTCCCGAAGAGAGGGAAACTTGCCGAGCTCGATCTCGACTGGCTATCCTAAAGAGAATTAAACACCTTCGGATCAAAACAAAATCCTAAAAATGTCTAATCCCCAGCTTTCGAAGATACACCGGAGATTCAAAGACCTCAGGGTTGACAATGTTGTGCGGCTTCTTTCCTCTCGTCATGATGACGGCATTCTTTGCGGCCGCCACGGCCATCTGTTCACGCGTATCCTGAGTTGCGCTTCCGATATGGGGCAGCAGGACCACATTTTCCAGTCCGGAGAGACCCGGTGTTAGCTTCGGCTCAAACTCGAATACATCCAGACCTGCGCCAGCGATCTTTCCTTTCTGAAGGGCTGAAACAAGAGCCTTCTCATCGACCACGGGTCCCCGTGAGGTGTTGATGAGAATGGCAGTGGGCTTCATCAGATCCAGTTCCCTCTTGCCAATAAGATGATGGGTCTCTTTGATTAAAGGACAATGGAGGGAAATAAAATCACTCTCCCTGAGAAGATCATCCAGTTCCCTGTATACCACCCCCCTCTTCTTCTCAATCTCTCCCTTCATCAGTGGATCATAAGCGATCACTCTCATCTTGAACCCCCGGCTTCTCCTCATCACAGCCTGACCGATTCTGCCAAATCCAATAATGCCTAAAACCTTTGATCGATTTGATCCTCCGGGCCCTATATCCAACCCCATGAAGACCTTCCCTCCAGGCCCCTTCCATTGACCTGAGACCACAAAATCGCGTGCCTGGGGAATCTTTCTCGCTGTGGCCATCAGCAGGGCCCAGGCGAGGTCGGCTGTCGTCTCTGTCAGAACTCCGGGGGTGTTCGTGACAGGGATACCGAGCCGGGTGGCCATGGCCACATCGATATTGTCATATCCCACTCCATAATTGGCAATCCCGAGCAGGTCTGGATTGGCCATGATCACCTCTTTCGGGACAGGTTGTGTTCCCCGCGGCATCAGGACATTTGCCTGGCGGACTGCATCGATCAATTCTTTAAGGGTTGGCAGTTCACCTTTGGGGCCATGAAGGTAGCGGACCTCTGCCTTCGATTTTTCCAAAACCTCCTTCCCTCTTTCGAGCATCGCCCAGGGGACAAGAATCCTCTTTTTCATGATTGATTCCTCCATTGCCTTCTCACCTGTTACGGGGAGGCCAGGCGGGCCTTGGAGATAGGTATCGCTCCTTGAGCCCTTCGATTGAAAAGGGTTTTGATTTACAGTAATCGACGACCGGCCGCTCCCAGTCTTCAACGAGTTGCGCCGCCCGGGACACATCCTTCGCTATTTCATGAGGGATGGAAAGGATCCCGTGTTGATCTCCGAAGATCAGATCCCCGGGTTTTACCGTCAATCCTCCCACCTTTACCGGAAGGTCCACTTCAACCAGATGCACATAGGCATGAGAAACCGACACACAACTTGAAAAGAAATGGAATCCGGCCTTCCTCACCTCGTCCAGATCTCGCACCGAGCCATCCGTCACGGCTCCAACGCATCCAAGGGCTTTGTGAATACTGGCATTTACCTCGCCCCAGAATGATCCGATCACCGGTCGATCCAGGTCATGGATGACGGCGACCCGAGGCTCCGGTATCTTCATGATCTCTCCCCACCACTCTACCGGTTCAATGCGACGGCCTCCAGGGGAATCGGCGCTAATCACCGCCGTGACCGCATAACCGATCATGGGCCCCAGTTCCTTGAACACACATTTAATCTCCGGAAGCATGAATCCCTCATTTCGAGGCCGAATATTGAAAAGCTCAATGCCATTCGATATGGAGCATGTCGACCAATGACTGATTTCCTCCAGCTCCATCCTGCTGAGATAATCGATCATCTCTCACCTCCTGAGGTTCATCTTTAATATTTTGTTAATTCTTCACTAACACAAATCGCCAAAATAAATCAAAGAGATTATCGAGAAAATGAGTTCTGCGGCAGGATGGAAAAAAACTCTTGACTAAGGAGAATCGATATTGTTAATATAATGCGGAACATCGTTCCGTATTGCGAAACGGTTTATGGCCACCCCGCAGGAATCAAAACCAAACAACCTTGTGCAGACTATCGAAAGAGTCTCACTGATCCTCGATATCCTGGGGCAGAATCCACAGGGAATCAGCGTTCGGGACCTCTCCTCTAAAGTGAGCCTTCCGAAGGGGACCACTCATCGCCTCCTCTCATCGCTGTCCTACCTGGGCTATGTGCGCCAGGATTCGAAGACGAGAAACTATTCCCTGGGATTCAAACTGGTGGAGCTGGGGAACCTCCTTCTCGGTCAACTCGATCTCCGCAAGGAGGCCGCCCCTTTTCTAAAGGATCTGGCAGAGAGGACAAAAGAGACCGTCCATATGGTGATCCTCGACCGAAATGAGGTGGTCTACATAGACAAAGTGGAAGGGGATCATAATCCGAGCGGCCTGAGGATGGCCTCACGGATTGGCCTCCGGAACCCTGCCCACAGCAGTGCCGTAGGGAAAGTGCTTCTCTCCCATCTTTCCGAGGATGAAATGAACCAGATTATAAAAGAGAAAGGCCTTCCCAAAAGAACTGAAAATACCATTACGGATCACATCCAGTTGAAAGAATGCTTGAAAATAGTCCGGACTCAGGGCTACGCCATCGATGACGAGGAGAATGAAAGGGGAATTCGATGCGTGGCCGCTCCTATCTATAATGAATCGGGGAAGGCAGTGGCTGCGATCAGTATTACTGGCCCTGCTTTCCGAATGACGAAGAAGGTGATCCAGGAAATATTAAAAAAGGAGGTGATGGAAACGGCTTTGAAAATCTCTCAGCGATTGGGTTATCGGGAAGGAAGGTGATTTAAAAATTGTGGAATGCGCCTGCCTGTCGGCAGGCAGGGATTTCGGAATGCGGATTTATAAGAACGGAACTATCAACTTTTAGCTTTCAAAGAAGGAGGAAGGAAAGATGAAAAGTTCAAAACATTTTTCGATGATGGTAGCTGTGCTTATGGTTTTACTCTTAGGGATCACTTTCTATGGAACGCAGGCCTTTGGACAGCAGAAGTATCTTTTAAAATTTAACCATGTGTTGGGCCCAAAAGAACCCTATCACGCTGGATTTCAGAATTGGGCAAAAGCGGTTGAGGAGAGAACAAAGGGTGGTCTTAAAATCGAGGTCTTTCCCAGCGCCCAATTGGGTGTTGAAGAAGACATATTAGAGCAAATAAGGGCTGGCGCAAATGTGGGCCAAAACACTGACTCAGCCCGGATGGGCAATTATGTCCCCGGGATCGCCTGTATGAACGGCCCATATTTTGCCGAGACCATTGCTGAAGTGGAAAAACTCAAGAAGATGCCAACGGTCCAGGGTTGGCTTGACGAACTTGCCAACAAATATGGTTTTAAAGTTCTATCGTTCGGCTGGGTCCAGGGTTACAGACATTTTTTTACGCATAAGCCAGTCAGGACCCCGGAAGATTTAAAAGGTCTCCGCATCAGAACTCCTCCAGCGCCCATCTGGCAGGAGTCTGTGCGCGCTCTCGGCGCAACCCCTGTCGCGCTTGCGTTTGGAGAAATGTATCCGGCTCTTCAGCAAAAAGTAGTGGATGGAGTTGAACTGGTCTATAACAACATACCCGCTGGACGTTTTTATGAGGTCCTGAAGTACGTGAGCGAGACAGGACATATCATGTTGGTTAATTTCGAGGTAATCAGTGCGAAGTGGTTTAATGCTTTGCCTCCTGACTACCAAAATATTCTTGTAGAGGAATGTGATAAAGCCGGACTGGAAACCTCTAAGCTCATCATTGAGAAGCTTGAGAAAGAAGTCAAGGCGGACCTGCTCAAGAGAGGGATGATCGTAGTAGATAATGTTAATTTACCCGCTTTCAGAAAGGCCGGAGAAAAAGCTTATGAGGTTTTGAAAATTGCAGACGTAAAGACCAAAGTCTTTAAGGAACTTGGAAAGAAGTAGTAG
>DYHU01000300.1 GCA_020724025.1 Syntrophorhabdus sp.
TCTTAGATTTTTTGCATTGGAAGACCTGATACACATTACAACATGACAAGCCCTCTATTTTGGGCTTTTTCTAAAAGAAGGCAGCAATCCTTTCTCTTTAAGGAGATGGATTACTTTCAAAGCCTCTCCTTTATTGTCAAACTTTCCGACGACCACCCGGTGCCAGGTCTCTTGTGGTGATACCTTTCGTGGGATAATTTCTATTTCCTTTCCTGCCAGTAATGGTTCATCGCGATAAGTTTTTGAAATATCAGGAGTCGAAAAGGTTCCGACATAGATTTTATAAGTTCCTTCAGAAGATTGGATAATGAATAATTCTTCCGTGATCTTGGGTATCTTAATTTCTTGGTTTACTAAAATGAGATGGGCATTGGTAATCTCAGGATTGAAATCTAAGATGACGTCAACAAGGGTTGTATGGGTCATGCGGTAATATTTTTGTGTCAGGAAGGAAATGGTTTCCCCTGTTTTTACGGTTGCCATTTCGACTAATTGATCCTCTTTTCTTTTATTAGTAAGAGAAGCATGAGGTGGTGAAGGAGGCTTAAGGGATTCAGGTGAGACGGGCTTGGGTTCAGGCGGATGGGTATCAACCGGAGGACTTTTTAATGTTTTGAAATCTCCCCATTTGACAGATCTTTGCTGAAAGCCTCCACGGGCCAGAAGAATGAGTCCTCCCAAACAAGCTAAAACCAGGATGGCAAATGAAACTTTTTTGAGTGAAACTCTTAAGCTAAGGACGGATGGCCATAGTGTTTTAGGCTGTTTGATTGAATGAAAAAGGGCTTTTTGTGAGCCTGGGCCTTCCAATTCTTTTATAACCTTCTGAATGATATCTACATCAATGCTTTTTCGAGATAAAGTATAGCCGACCCGAAAGGCATTATCACAAAGGATATTCATGCTGAGTGGAATTCCTTGGGTGTAGTTGTAAATCATGGAGAGGGCTTGAGGAGTCAATAGTTCAAGGGCGCTTCCTCCGACCAATCTAAGCCGATGATCAATATAGTCTGAAGATTCTTCTTCGGTTAATGACTTCATTTGATGTTGGATTTTTATCCTCTGTTTAAGCCATCTTAAACCGGGTGAATTGAGTTTGTCTTCAAACTCAGGCTGTCCTACGAAAATGATTTGAACGATCTTTGGCATCCGATTAAATAATATCAGTAATTCCTCCATAACCTCCTTAGAAAGGGACTGGGCTTCATCAATCATGAGCGCTAATAATTCGCCCCTGGCACTCATCTGATCCAATTCATTCATCAGTTGATCAAAATGGTTTATCTTGCCTTCTTGCGCAGCCGCTGGGTCCAACTCCGATAGGATGTTTCTTATTAATTCTCTAAAAGTGGTAAAGGGGCGGGGAATAAAGACACCTTTTATCCTCTTCTCAAGGGTGGTTAATAAATAGTAAAAGAGCGCGGTCTTACCTGCGCCTGCTGTTCCTGTGATAGAGATAAACTCTTTTCGCTCTTTGATTCCACAAATCACAGAATCCAGTATTTCTTGGTGATCAGGTGTTAAATAAATAAATTTTGGGTCCGGGATGGTTTCAAAAGGTTTTTCAGAAAAACCATAAAACTCGTTATACATGAGTTAACCCATTACAGACAGGAGGTATGAGTCCATTTCTTTTCACAAATGGAGATCATTTCCGAGGAAACACCTTCATTGGATCACCACACAAAATCTACATCTTTTTTATAGTATCTGTCAAATGCAGACTTCCGTATGACATCGGGCAATATGCACAGCATTTCTTCTGATTTTATTAAAATGAAAGGTTACCGGAGGGTCAGCGACTCATCCACATGCTTGATGAAGGGGGAGATAAAAAACTCAATCACCCTCCTCTCCCCGGTCTTGATCTCCGCGGTGACCGCCATCCCCGGGCTGAGAGGGATATCCTTTTCTTTGACCCGAATCATAAACCGATTCGGCCTCAACTTGATCTTATAAACGAGCCCGATCTTTTGATCCTCCTGGGCGTCGGGGCTCACAAAGAAGAGTTCGGCTTCGATCGTCCCGTATTTCTGAAAGGGGAAGGTATCCAGTTTTAGCTCCGCCTTCTGCCCGGGATGAATGAAACCCACATCCTTATTGAGAGCCATGGCCTCCACAATCAGGGGCGTTCCCTCCGGAACAATGGTCACAATCGGCTGCGCCGAAGTGATAACCCCTCCGATGGTATGCATGGCAAGTCCGTGAACCGTCCCATTGACAGGGCTGTGAAGTTTTTCCAATTGGGATCTTTTGCTGGCCTTGGTGAATTCCCCTTCGAGAACCGTTATATTTCTCTCCTTCTCAAGAATCTCACCTAAAATGGACCGTTCCCTCTCCTTTTTTAACGCCTCCAGATTTCTTTCCGCCTCCTTTAAAGAATCCCTGATCTGTTCGGACAGCTTTCTCTGTTCATTCAGCTCTTTTTCCGTCCTGACCAATTCCTTCTGTCTCTGGAGGTGCTCCATCATAGAGGCATATCCTCTTTCTGCTAATTGTCTTAAAGCCTCTTCCTGTTTTGCCACCAGCTCCAGCGCCTTCTCAAGTTTGGCGATACTCTCCTCTGAAGATAAAAGAGCTGTTCTCTTCTGCGAAATGACCAGTTCGAGGGAAGCCACTTTTGCTCGGTGTTCATCCTCTCTCGCCTGCTTCAGGCTTTTCTGGAGAAGCAGTAACTTATCAGGATTCTTCCCTGCTCCATCGATCTCCCCTCCTCTCAGTTCAGCCTTCAGCCTCTCCATCTCATATCGGTTGATCGTTAAAGACCTCTCCGAACTCTCGACCTCAGCCTGGCTCATGGTAGGATCGAGCTCTATCAGAAGGTCTCCTTTCTTCACTTTCTGTCCCTCCACCACATGGATGGCTCGAATGACCCCTGTTTCCCTCGGTTGAATCACCTTGACCATGCCATCCGGGATCACCTTTCCCCTGGCTACAACCTCCTCATCCACTTTCCCGAAATAACTCCAGAGAAAAGCGGCAACCATCAGCAAAACGATCGTCCACAGGAGAATCCTCCCAAAAGGAGAAGGAGGGGTCTCCTCAATCTCCGCCGCTTCCGGCAAAAACTCATAATCCAAATGATCTTTTTTCATAACAACTCAAATAGGAAATAGGCAACACTTTAGCCTTTTGAAAGAGCCCTCTTCCGTCATTCCCGCCCCGTATCAAGTACGGGGTAAACTCCGAGGGGAATCCAGGCTCCGTCCCTGCGAAGGCAGGGAACCAGAAAGAGATGGACTCTTGTTTACACGGGAAACTCTGGATTCCTGCTTTCGCAGGAATGACTTGTTTGGAAGTTTCTTCCATTTGTATATGGGTTTCATACGGAAGTAGAAAATAGGAACAGTATTTCCCATTTCCTATTTCCCATTTCTCATTTATGTCCTTAATTCCAAATTCTGTTGAAGTTGCAGATGATGATAAAGTCCCTTTTTACCCATCAACTCATCATGCGTCCCCGACTCAACAATCTCCCCTTTCTCCAAAACGATGATTCTTTCAGCCATCCTCAGGGTTGAGAGTCGATGGGCGATGAGAATGACCGTCCTCCCACGGCAGATCTGCTGTAAATTTCTCTGGATGATCGCTTCGGATTCGGAATCGAGAGAAGAAGTGGCCTCATCAAAGATCAGGATTCGCGGATTGGTGAGGAGCGCCCGGGCAATGGCGATTCTCTGCCTTTGACCTCCGGAGAGGGCAGTTCCCCTTTCTCCTACGATCGTGTCATACCCTTCCGGAAGTTCGAGGACAAACTCATGGGCCCCCGCAAGGTTTGCCACCCTGATGACTTCTTCCATTGAAGCCTGAGAATAGTGAAAAGCAATGTTATCCCTCACGCTTCCATTAAAGAGAAAACTCTCCTGCAGGACAACCCCGATCTGTCTCCTCAACCATGCCGGGTCAGCAAGGCTGAGGTCGATTCCATCGATCAGGATTCTTCCCGATTCAGGTAGATAGAGCCTCTGGATCAACTTGGCCAGGGTGCTTTTCCCGGACCCACTTCGGCCAACGATTCCGAGGGTCATACCCGGCTTGATATCCAGATGGATATTCCTTATGATCTCCGCCCCGTCGAGACGATACCGGAATCTCACCCCTTCCAATCGAATGTGGCCCTGAATGGCTGGAAATCTCGTCTTGGTGACATTGAGAGAAGGTTCAGGAGTGGCGTGGAAGATATCTCCCAGTCTTCGAATGGAGAGCCCTGTCTGTTGAAAATCCTGCCAGAGTTGAACCAGTCTGAGCACCGGACCACTTACCCGGCCCGAAAGCAT
>DYHU01000301.1 GCA_020724025.1 Syntrophorhabdus sp.
GCCGGATGTGAACATGCTGGAGAGCATCATGCTTCCGGTGAGCATGCCTTTTCTCGGCCGCGGCTAACACGCATGAGATAAACCCCGTTAGAAAGTCTTCGACTTTCCAACGGGAAGGCTAACACAGGGCTTTAAACCCCGTGTTCACTCCAAAAGGAATTCTATCTTCATCCCCGCTGCAAGCAGCAGGGCTTTCTAACGGGGTAAAGGGGTTGCGGCACAGTTTCTTGCGGGAGAGGATCAGCCTATTATCTTCCTTAACTCTTTTTCGTTCTTAACCGGGGGCAGGCAGGTGAATCCTTTGCAGACAAAGGCGGTTGGGACCTCGGAAACTCCTTTCTCCATAAGAAACGGAAACCATTTCCCCTCAGCCGGCCTCTGGGGATCCCTGAGACTCAAAATTTTATTGGGGAGATAAGCAAGAAAAATCTCTTTCAACATGGACTTTGTCCTCTGATCGTCCTTTGAACCGATGATTCCGATTTCCTCCGGACTCAAAAAGAAAGAATAACCGGACAGCATATGGGCAAAGCCCGAGGGATGTTCTAAAAGAAAGTTATAAAAGAGTTGAATGACCTGCTCAGCCTTCCTTTTCAGAGATTCATCTCCTGTGAGATAGCCAAGCCGCAATAGATTGAAGACAGTTACAGAATTGGCCGATGGGATCGCGTTATCATAAGGGTTCTTTGACCGAGCAATGAGAGACTCATTCTCCTTCCCGGTAAAGAAGAATCCTCCGTATTGATCATCCCAGAATTGGCCGATCATCTTCTCATTGAGTTCGTTTGCCTCTTCAAGGTATATGATCTCAAGGGTCGCCTCATAAAGGTCGATAAGGGCCTGAATGAAAAAGGCATAATCCTCCGAATAACCCTTCCCCTGGCATCTCTCCTTATTAAATACCCGCATCAAATGGCCATCCTTCCTCATTTTTTCGAGGATGAATCGGGTGGCTTCCACCGCTCCATGGAGGTATACGTTATTTCCGGTCACTTTGAATCCGTCAACAGAGCCGGAAATCATTAATCCGTTCCAGGAGGTCAGGATCTTCTCATCCCGCCCTGGTTTAATCCTCTTTTCTCTCTCTGTAAAAAGGACCTTTCGTCCTTCTTCCAACAACTTCTCTAAGTCCGGAATGGGTATCCCGTATAACTCCGAAACCTTTTCCAGGGTGGCGGCAATATTAAGAATGCTGCTACTTCCCTCAAAATTTCCCTGAGGGGTCACTCCATAATAAGCACAGAAAGGAGTCCCCTTCTCCTTGCCCAGCAAATCCTTCACCTGGTCTCTTGTCCAGGCATAGAACTTCCCTTCCTCGCCTTCGCTATCCGCATCCTGAGTCGAATAGAACCCCCCTTCCGGGCTCGTCATTTCGCGAAGGACATAATTGAGAATCTCTTCGCCCACGCGCAGGTATCTCTCTTTTCGTGTGGCCTGATAAGCTTCAAAGTAAGTTCGGGAAAGGAGAGCATTGTCGTAAAGCATCTTTTCAAAATGGGGGATGAGCCATCGCTCATCCACCGAATAGCGATGGAAACCTCCTCCCAGGTGATCGTAGATCCCGCCATTGGCCATCTTCTCAAGGGTCACCTCTACCATCCTGAGGGCTTCTTTCTCACCTGTCCCCTTCCAGTGCCTCAGGAGAAAAGAGAGGGTCATGCTGTTCGGAAATTTCGGGGCCTTGCCAAATCCTCCGTTACTGGAATCGAACTGCCGCTCAAAGTGATCAAAGGCATGTGTGAGGACTTTTGGATCTATCGCCTGGCGAGAAGAAGTGATTTCAACCATCTTGTTCAGGGCATGTTTCACCTGGGTTTCTATCTCTCCCACCTCTCCGCGGTGGGTCCGATAATATTCGGAAACCGTCATAAGCACTTTTGGAAAACCCGGCATCCCCATCCGGTCTTCAGGAGGGAAATAGGTTCCGGCATGAAAAGGGACAAGGTCGGGAGTTAAGAAGACAGTCATCGGCCAACCACCACTTCCCGTCATCATTTGAACCGTATTCATATAGATTTCGTCAAGGTCCGGCCGTTCCTCTCGATCGACCTTGATATTGATGAACCGCTCGTTCATGATCCCAGCAATGGCCTCATTTTCGAAAGATTCCTTTTCCATCACATGACACCAGTGGCAGGAGGAGTAACCAATGCTGAGGAGAATAGGTTTATCCTCTTTTTTTGCCCGGTTCAGGGCCTCCTCCCCCCACGGATACCAGTCCACCGGATTGTGGGCATGCTGTAAAAGATAAGGGCTGGCCTCAAGGATCAGACGATTGGCATATTTATGTTCCACCCTTAATTCCTTCCTTAGAATATTTATAACCATTGGAATTCGGAATGACAAGGAACAATGTTTTTTCAAATCCTTATTGACTTAAGGATTGAAATTAGGTAATATAACGGTGTAAAATTATTACCTAACAAAAGGGGGTGATAAAATGACACAGGCAACGAAAAAACTCAACTTTATGATTAAAAACGAACTGGTAAAAGATCTGGAAGATCTGGTTCCTCCTGGTAAAAGGAGTAAAGTTGTAAACGATGCGATCATGAAGGAATTAATTGCGATCAGAAGACAGAAATTGACCGAAAAACTCCTTGCGGTAAAACAAAAAAGCCCTGCTCTTTCAACAGAAGAAATCGTAACCGCCCTCAAGGAAGATCGTGGGAGACATTAGGATGGATATGCCAATGATTGTTCCTGATGCATCGGTTATTTTGAAATGGGCTTTCCGTTCTCCCGATGAGGAGGATCGCGATAAAGCCTTGAATATCTTGAACCTCTGGCTTGCGGGAAAAGTCGAAATGATATTGCCAAAACTCTGGGCCTTTGAGGTCAGTAATGTCCTGGGGCTCAAAAACCCTCAATTTGCTCAAGAAATCATGGAGATATTTATTGGATACCGTTTCCCGGAACAGGAGTTAACAGTGGAGCTATCCAGAGAGGCTTTTAAACTGATGAAACAATATCGGGTTACCTTTTATGACGCAGTTTACCACGCCGTTGCCCTTCTCAAAAAAGGAACAATGATCACAACTGATAAAGCCTATTATCGAAAAGCGGCTAAAACAGGAAATGTGGTGATGCTGGAAGATTTCTCCATAGAGATTTAAAAAGCCAATCGTCCAAAAGAAATCGGAGACGGGTTTAAATTTTATGAATATCCGTGAGGCTACCCCAGAAGATAACCAGGAACTCCAAAAGCTCCAGGCGAAATGTCCCCAGGGGAGAACGATCATCGTATCTATTGTGAACACCCCTGATTTCTTTGCCCGAGCAAAAGCTTACAGGTCTTACAAAATCTTTGTCGCATCTGAAGACGATCGAATCATAGGTTCAGCCGCTTGCGCCATACGGGATGGCATGTTGAATGGGAAGATCAGCCGGATTGGATATGAGTTTCAATACTTCACTTCTTCTGACTGCCGGGGGAGGGGAGTTGCAAAGCAACTTCACAAACAGATCGAAGATTATCTATCAAAACAAGGGGTGATCTTGTCTTACCTTCTGGTCATGGAAGGGAATTCTCCTGCGAAGAGACTCTTTGAGGGATTAGGCTTCAATCTCCATCGCTCCCTTGTGATGACAGGACTGCCTGTATTCAAGAAGATGGAAGTACCCTTTCGGGGAAACATCAGGCCCACGGCATGGGAAGATCTCGAAGCCCTTGCCGGACTTCTGAATCAAACCTGGCAAGGCTACGATTTTTATGAACCGACCTCAGTTCAAGGCCTCAGGGAATTTATCAGTCACACGCCGGGGCTCGGCTTAGAGAATCTGTTGGTATTGGAAAAAGAGAGGGGAATTCTGGCTTGTCTGGGCTTTTGTGATTGGAGCCGAATCATGCAGATTACTCTGGAGGCGATCAGCTTTAAAATGCGATGGTTCGGACTGCTTCTTGATGCCCTCCGACTTTTTCGGCCAATGCCAAAAGGGCCGAAGCCCGGAGATACATTGAAGCAATGGATGGTGACCCCTATTGCTTTCAAAGACCCCGAATATGTTGAACCCCTTCTCAGATATCTGAACAATCAAGCGCTATTAAAAGGGACCGCTCAGATCTTCTCTGTTTTTGAGCAGGGGGACGTTCTATTGAGCAGGATGAAGGGGTTCATTCGTCTAAGTACGGGAATAAGCCTCTATGTCAAACCTCTTCAACCCGATGTCTCTGTGGGTAACCGATCTGTCTTTATCGATGGAATTGATTTGTAGCAACCGGCCTTCTATACGCTGTCGATCATTTGCCACCCGTGTATTCTAAAA
>DYHU01000302.1 GCA_020724025.1 Syntrophorhabdus sp.
TATCACATTTCTGCATTTTTCTGTAAATAACCTTTTATCCCTTCCAATAAAATATGGAAGGCGCCTTCTATGATGAACTCGTAAAAAGTCGTCATTCCCGTGAAAACGGGAATCCAGAAAATTCTAACTACATGAAAAGACTGGATTCCTGCTTGCGCAGGAATGACAGAAAATAGCCTTCTAAGACTTTTTACGAGACTATCCTCTATGTAACCATTATTTTTGCATGGGGACACTTTTTTTAAAAATGATGTCTCCGTAATAGGCGATGGCTTGCTCGCCGGTGTTGTCTGAATCGGTCATAATGGCCACACCCGAGATCGTTGGTGGCTCATAACCGAATGCCTTCTTGAAATCCTCATAGAGATTTCTCTCTTCATTCACCCACTGGTTCAATTTGGTTGAGCCACTTTCCAATACAATCATCATCACCCGGTCTGTATAGGGATTGGGAACGATTGTCCCCACTGGAGCCGTGCTCTCCCAGATGTAATTGATGGCGGCAATGGGCGGATATTGGCCATAGAGAAGTCTTACCGCTTCAAACTTTGTCTTCTCAAAAAAGTTCAATTTAGAGGAGTCATATTCAAAGGTGATGTAAAGCCGTGCCGGATAGTCATCGCCTTCCTTGCGGCGGACATCCCCTTTCTTAAAAATATTCTCGACTTTCCAGCGCCATTGGACGATTGGATATTCCTTTGGGTCGATTTTGATCTCTCGAGTCAAACCCGATGCCGAGGCCTCAGAAACCGCCTTGACGACAACGCTGTCCTCATCTTTTGCCAGAGAATAAACGGTATGCCGTTCAATCTTTTTGAAGGTCAGGGGTTTCCAGTTGGAGGGAAGTTCAATGCCGACCTTTTCTGCGGAAAACTTTCCCACCGCAATGATGGGCGTGGGTTGACTGTACGACGTGAGAGGGAAACCCAGAAGAAGGATCGTGAGGAAAATGGATTTTAGGATGATCACGAATGGCTACCTCCGAAGATTTTTCTTAACCTTGACCTCAAAAGGGGATAAGGTGACCGTAGCCTTCTCTTTTTAACCTCTCCACATCTTCAGGACGATCCACATCCCATCTCTCCGGTAGTTCGTGCCATTTCCATTTCAATTTACGGAGGCGCTCTTTTGTCTCATTGAGAACAGAATCCGTGCTCCAAGAGACGCCTTCAAAAAGAGTTGGTTCATATTGACGGAGACCGATGAGGACATAGCCTCCGTCTTCGGCCGGAGAGATGACAACAGGAGCGCCCTGCTTTAAGACTTTTCTCGCCTCCTTCAGATCATCACGGGTGAGAGAAGGGCAATCCGTACCCATCAGCAGGGCCATAGGAGCTCTTTTCAATGTCTCATCAAAGGCATGGGCCATTCTTCTGCCAAGATCGCACCCTGTTTGTTGATGGAGTTCTAAACCGAATTTTTCGGCACATCGAAGGAAGAAGGGATGTTCTTTCGAGGGTGAACACCAGAGCTCAACAGGACCCACATTCGACTCCACCGCCGTATTCAATGAATGCAATACGAGTTGTTCATGCAGGATTGTAACGGTTTGGGGATCCATAGAGGAGAGAAGACGGGTCTTCACCTCTCCTGGAATGGGCGCTTTTGCAAAGACGATGATGCGGCAGCCTGTTTCTTTCATGATTAAAAGATTGTAAACGAGCTATGGATAATAAAGCCTGGCGAGTCGCTTCGGATCTGCATTCAAGAAATAGGATAGCCGTAAAAACCACATGAGAAAGATAGTACGGAATAAACCCTTCCCTTCCCAGCGGCGACTGGAGGTGAGCACCCGTTGCCAGAGACAGAGGGGTCGGCCAAACCTTTTTAAAATTTTACTCAGAGCAATGTCTTCCATCAAATCAATTTCCGGGAAACCACCGATAGACTCAAAGAGGTCTCGTTTTAAAAAGATGGCCTGGTCGCCTGTGGCGATATGGGAGAGCCGGGATCGCCAATTCATCAGGAACTCGATGGCACGGAGCAGGGGATGCTTCCCTGAGAGTTTCACATCGAAACGGCCCCATTTTCTTCTCTTACCATTCATGCCTTCGATGATCAACCGATCAGCTCTTCGAGGCAGGAAGGTATCGGCATGCAGGAAGAGAAGGATTTCGCCGCTTGCCAGTTTCGCTCCGGCATTCATCTGACGGCTCCGGCCACGTGGCCCCTGAATGATCTTATCCGCATAAGGCCTCGAGAGGGTGATTGTATCATCATCGCTTCCGCCATCGACGACGATCACCTCATGGCCTGCCTCTCGCAGAGGCTGAAGGGCCGTGAGGGTTTGGACGATCACTGGTGCTTCGTTCAGAGTAGGAAGGATGATGGAGAGCTTCATAGTTCAATTCAGTCTTATAGTCATTAGTCTAATAGTCCTGTAGTCGACTATACGACTATGTGACTATCAGACTATTGGACCATTTAAAACTCCTGTGCAACTGCTTCCCTGGCCAGCAGTGCAGCCGTAACAGTGGTCCAGGAGTGGAATTGGATTTTCTTTGAGATCGATCCCCATCAATTCGGAGAGATGGACCCGGTGCATTCCTTTCAGCTGGAGGGGGAGGCCGAGCGCCTGATTGAAATCGCAATCGAAGACATAACCCCGATAGTCCACGCTGATGAGCCTCCGGCACATCACTGAATCGAGATTTTCCTCCCGGTGCGCCCCTTGCAGGAGTTTCATATAACTTAAACGCTCGCCAACGGAGGTCAACAGTGTATCAAAGCGATGGATGGGCATATTGGTGATCGTATAGAGCTGGTTGAAGACGATGCCATAGCGTCCTCCCAATTCCTTCCTGTACTCCTCTTCCAGAAATTTTTGGGGAGGGGGCAGAAAAGAACCCAGCGGGTTATAGACCAAGTTGAGGGAGAGCCCTGAATCTTTTTGGCCATAACCCAGATGATTGAGTTTCCTTAAAGCACGGAGGCTGGCCTCGAAAGCTCCGTTGCCCCGTTGATGGTCGACATTCTCCTTCAGGTAACACGGCAGGGAGGCGATGATCTCCACCTTCTGGCCGGCGAGAAATTCTTCCAATCCCTCCATTCCGTGCTCTTCGAAGACGGTGAGATTACAGCGGTCGATGACATGGAGGCCCATCTCGCGGGCGGAACGGACAAGGTCTCTGAAGTGAGGGTTCATTTCCGGGGCTCCGCCGGTCAAATCGAGCTCACGGAGATCCGATGAGGCGAGAAAGGCGATCACCCGATCGATGGTGGACCGGTCCATCATCTCCGTCCTTTCAGGGCCGGCATTGACATGGCAGTGGATGCAACGCTGATTGCATCGGTAGCCCAGGTTCGCCTGCAGGATTTGAAGATGGGTTCGCCTGATGGTGGAGAAACCGGTCATCTCAAATCCCCTCTTCTTTTTTTGTCGATCTAAACTTTTTAACAAAGATAGGAATGAGGGCAAAAATACCGAGCAGGATCAGAGCACTGATCGTTTTGAACGAAAGGAGTTGATCGGGCGAATCGATCCGGCCGAGAGACTGCCCAAGATTGGTAAAGACAAAGGCTCCTGGGATAATGCCGATTGCCGTGGCCGCCACATAGGTTTGAACTTTGATGGGCGTGAAGGCAGTGGCCAGGTTAATGAGCCAGAACGGAAAAAGGGGAACCAGCCTCAAAAAGAGAAGGTAGTTAAAATCGTTCCTGTGAAACTCCGAAATCAATTTCTTAGCCATCGTTCCCATTCGCCGGGAGACGGTTTCGGCGAATACATAACGGGCGGCAAGAAAGGCGAGGGTAGCGCCCAGGGTCGCTGAGAAGAGGATGATGGCCGTTCCAACCCATAAACCAAAGAGAAAACCTGTTGTGAGAGAAAGGAGGGTTGCAACAGGAAGACTTAAGGCCGTTGAGGCCGTATAGATGGCCATGGTTCCTATCAGAATTAACCAATAATGATTATGGGTATAGGCCAATAACCTGTCTCGATTGGCCTTGAGGATCGAGAAATTGAAGTATTGATCCCCGCCCAGGAGGAAGAAGGCGGAGAAGCCTCCGACAAAGATCAGGAGGATGAGGACTTTCTTCCATGGGACGGAAGATCCGTATTGGTTTTGAAGGCCTTGAGCCATATTAAATTCTAATTGGACAAAGGATCATATTCAAGCCTTTCTTTTTGCTTGATTATTTGATGGCGGCCATATTATAAAACAAAGGTATCAATTTAGTTGTTTGAAAGCCTGTATACAAATGGAAGAAGCTTCCAAACATGTCATTCCT
>DYHU01000303.1 GCA_020724025.1 Syntrophorhabdus sp.
ATATCTGGTACATCGGAGGGTTTTTCCCCTCTTTCTCCCTTTTTCGATTCACCATCTCTTCAAAGGTGATGGAACGAAAGATTTTATGGATCGCATCAGAAGCCTCCTTCCAGATATCCCGAGTCACACATAAAGGGGCTTTCTGGCATTCTTTCGGATCTCTTAAACATTCAATTAATTGGGTTGGTCCGTCCAGGATTTCAACCACATCATTGAGGCAGATTTCCGAAGGCGGTTTGGCTAAGGCATATCCTCCCTTTGAACCACGGACGGATTTCACCAGGCCGGCTGTCCTCAGCGGGATAATGACCTGCTCGAGATACTTCAAAGAGATATTTTCCTTCTTTGCGATCTCTTTCAAATCGATGGGACCCTCTCCGTAACGGGAGGCGAGTTCTAACATCGCCCTTGCCCCATACCTGATTTTAGTTGAAATTCTCATAAGTTATAAATCTATACTTTTTCGATAGGATTTGATATTTCATAACTTACACGATGATGGGTTGTCAAGGAATCACACAGGGAAAATTTCGGAAAGCTTGCGAAAGATAACGGAAAGAAAAAGGGGATTGAACGGGTTCGTCACCTTCGAACAATGAAAACACCTCGGAGGATTAGGTAAAGGTTACGGTTACGAAGCCCGTTTCGGTTACCGGCATCGGTTACGTACAAAGAATTAAAAGACGACAACCGTAGCCTTTTACTTACGATACGGGTCCTGCGAGACGCGGGATTACCCTTACCGTATAACGAAACCCTTATTCTTTAGATAATCTCCACCCTTAAAACCCTTCTTGTGTTCGGTGTGATCTTGACCCGTTCATCAATTCTATATCCTGCGATCCAGGCGATCTCCTCGCCGGAGATGAGAAGAGGGATCTGTGGTCTTTCAAACCTGGGAATCTTATGGTCAATAAAAAAATCTTTCAACTTCTGAGTCCCTTCTGTCCCCAGCGGTTGAAACCGGTCGCCGGGCCTGAAATTTCTCATCCTTAATGGAAACCGGAGGCTCTGATAATCGAGGAGGGCAACATTTCGGGATTCATCAATCGGTTTAGATCTGTCCCATTCTCTTTCCTCAGCCATCACCTCCCTTTCGATCTCTTGGATATAAGTCCGTCCGGGAATATTGAGTTCCACTTCAAAGGGTGGAATCGCTGTCGGCCTTTCCTTCCTTAAAAAAACCATATCATATCGTTTCTCCAGACAGAGGCCATGGGATAACTCTAAGAGAAGGCTTGTCGAGGGTTGCTGGAGTCTCCTGTAGATCAAATTCACATCCGACCACTCGCCCTCGTCCATATTCAACTCGCGATCCATTCTTCCCAGCATCTTTTGAATCACCCTCCATTGGATGGCTTGATGGAGAGAACAGTAGGATGAATAGTTGAAAGCAATGCCATTCTCCTCTTCATGGGCGATCTTTTGATAAACCTCTCCTGCCTCTTTTTCAAGATAATCATCCTCTTCTCTGAGGATGGTTGATGTCCTGATGATTGCCCGCCGGAATCCGGGTTGATATTCCTGTTCGATGAGGGGAATGAGGTTGAGGCGAAGCCGGTTTCGGAGATAATCTTTTTTCAGATTGGATGAGTCGATGAGATAGGGAATGGAGTTTTCCCTTGCAAAACCTTCAATCTCTTCTTTCCAGACCTCAAGGAGGGGTCGGATGACTCTTCCTTCCCGGATGGGAAGCATTCCTTTGAGGCCCCTTAATCCGGATCCTCTGAGCAATCTTAAAAGAATGGTCTCTACTTGGTCATCGGCATGGTGGCCCAGGGCAATCTTGCCCCCGCCATATTTTTTGAGAAGGTGATGAAAGAACTGGAAACGGATCCTCCGGGACGCATCCTGCAACGAGAAGCCCCCTGACTCCTGAAACTCCTTCACATTGAACTGTCCGTATTCGAAAGGGAGGCCAAGCCGGAGAGACATCTCTCGAACGAGTTCGGCCTCTCTTTCCGATTCAGCAGGCCGAAGCCCATGGTGGATGTGGGCAATGATGAGAGAAAGTTCAAATTCCTGGCGGAAACCATTCAGGAGGTGGAGGAGGACCATTGAATCCGCTCCGGCCGAGACACCTACGATCACCCGGTCGCCCTTCTCCAGCAGACGGTAGTGATCAATGGTCCTTCTAACTTGTTTCAGTAACATGGAAGATTCTCACATCTTTTTCTCTCCCAAAGGACCGACCCGGATCTCGACCTCTGTGGTGCCATGCCATCTCTCTGTGATCTTGATCGTGCAGGTCTTGTCGGGTTTTGAAAAATTGAGGATGGATTCCTTCCCCTTAAAACTGTTGACCAGTTTCCAGTTATCCCTCTCCATGTGGTAATTGAAGAAATCGATCAGGGATTCCACATCGAGTCTCCATTTGCTGAAGAGCAGGACGCCTGTTTTAAAACGGGGGGTCTCATAGATAAAGGACTTTTTCTGCTTATAATTTAATTCCCTCGGAACACGGACGTCCTCAAAATGGTAATATTTGCCTACGGTCTCCCCTTCCCTTTTCGCCGGTTCCTCTTTTCTCCCCTTTACCGTGGAAGAGCATCCTGCCCAGACCAGACTGATGATAAGAAGCGCAAATAAAAAATACACCGACTTTTTATTAGGAATCACCTGTTTCATAACCTACCTCCTTTTTTTATGTGCGAATATGAAAAATGTTTACCATTCCGTGGTGAGAAAAGCAAGTAGAAACAAAAAGGCCCCGGACTCGGAGCCTTCTAAAAAGTTGAACCATCTCCATATGAACGGCTCGACGGAGAGGCTTATAGATCCCGTTGTGCATCGGCTCCCATCAGAGTGGGTTCAAAGAGATCAATATGGATGTACCCAACTCTCGGGAGATCTCCGCTATCAAAAGGGGCGGGAAGCTTGTATTGATACTGTCCTTTCACTCCAGAGACAAACTCAAAAGGAAAAACGACCACATTGCTCTCATTTCCGGCCTTATCGAAGACGGATACCGTCAGGGTGATACTGGTCCATTCTCTCAAATAAGAGATCCGGCTGCTGAAGGTATTCCATTGGAGATACCCTTTAAAATGCTTTCGATAAGGGGCCTTTATGATGGTCCAATCGACTGGGTAATAACCATAACCCACTTGATCGACTTGAACCGCAATTCTCGACATATCCCCGTCCGGGTCTTCTGCCTCGATGTAGATCCTCCAGATATACCCATAATATCCTTTTTCGACAGCAAAACTGTTTGTAATCACAGGGGCATTTCCTTTAGTCTTGCTTCCCGCCCATACCAATGACGGAGCGAGCAGAACTACCAATACCATCAGAATTAGAAGATAGGCTGATTTCTTCATCTTGATTCCCTCCTTCAATAAAAATATAAGAATGGAGGGCCTGATTTTCAAGGAATGAGAGAGAGGAGGCAGGTTCTATTTTCGACTGCGTGATTGATTCCTGTATCGACCTTCCCGAAATACCCTCCCCGCTCTCTTCGCCTCCTCGAAGACCTCCTTGAGAGACACCCTGTTCTTCAAAGCCAATCTCTTGCAATCCTCATACTCCGGAGAAAGGTTTGCCACCCTCCCCTCCCATTTTGCCAGTTTAAAACGAATCTTTCCGTATTTTGTCTGAAGAGGAAGAATCTCCCGGTCCGCGCAACTCCTCTCTTCCTCCCGCCATCTCATGCCAATGGTGGTTGTCTCCCGGATAAGGAAATCGATAACCGGCGAGAGCTTTTCGCCGGGGCAGATTACGGTGAGCAGGGTTGCCGGCCGGTTCTTCTTCATCAAAATGGGGGTAAGAAAAACCTCCTGCACTTCCATGGCGAGCAATCTCTCCATGATATAGTCGTAGAACTGGGGATTCATATCGTCGATGTTCGTCTCAACGACCATCACCTTCTCTTTTCCGGCAACCGGCTCTTCCTCCCCGATGATCAGCCTGAGGAGGTTCGGATGGGGGAGGTCGTCCCTGCCTGCGCCATACCCGATCTTTTCCACTCTCATTTCTGGCATTCCCCCGAATTCGGATCCTAATGAGGTCAGCAAGGCTGCGCCGGTTGGGGTGAGAAGCTCTCTTTCCACACCCGAAGAATAGATGGGTTTCCCTTTCATTAGAGAGAGCGTGGCAGGAGCCGGAACAGGAAGGATGCCATGTTCACATCTGACAAATCCCGTGCCCACATTGACTCTCGATATATAAAGCTTGTCGATCTCCAGCCGGCGAAAACCCCAGACCGCTCCAACGATATC
>DYHU01000304.1 GCA_020724025.1 Syntrophorhabdus sp.
GGGAGAGGGTGGGGGTGAGGGGGAAGACACCCTATCCACCCCTCTCCGAGCCAGAGGCTCTCTGAGCCGGCGGCCACCTCAATCCTCCCCCATCAAGGGGGAGGATAATTCTTGCAAATTTTCATTTCGGGTGGGTGACGCTCCGTCATGAAGGAATGCCTCAAATTATACCTACCATGAGAAGAGAAGTAAACCCCGTTAGAAAGGCATTATTATTTTGATACACGGTCCATCCCAGCTTTGCCCGCCCCGCTAAGCGAAGCATGGCCGGGGAGCGAGGCCGGGGAAGAGCTGGGCTTTCTAACGGGGTAAATGATTCATTTTCGTAAGTCTCATAGACATTTCTTTCCCAGTGGTAAATTATTGACCATTTATTGGCCATCATTTATAATTGACTCTATTCGATAAATTGGAATTCATCAGACATTCTAACAGATTAAGTGGTTAAAATATTTAAACCATTTGGCATTTATTTTGCTTATTAACTTTCCGTTAGGTAAAAAAGGTGGTTTCGTAAAAAGTCGTCATTCCCGTGAAAACGGGAATCCAGACGCCGTCCCCCGCATTAAGTGCGGGGCAAGCTCTGCGAAACTTGTCCCCGTGAAAACAGGGAGCAGGGAACCATAAACATCTGGGTTCCTGTTTTCACAGGAAACCCTGGATTCCCTCCGGGCCAGAGGCCCTATGGGCCGGCGGCTGGCTGGAGTTTATCCCGTACTTAATACGGGGCAGGAATGACAGAAAATAGCCTTTTCAGACTTTTTGCGAGATCATCAAAAAATATATATCTACGGAAAGTTTCGATGATGGTTAAGAATTTAAAAAAAGTTTTGATCGTTGACGATGAAGAGACATTGACCTGGAGCATGTCGAAAAGCCTTTCAAAAGACAGAGATAAATACGAGGTGATCATTGCCAATAATGGCAAGGAGGCGCTGAATCAACTCAAAAAGAATGATATCGATCTGGTTATTTCGGACATTCGGATGCCCGATGTCAATGGCCTGGATTTGCTGGTGAGAGTGAAGAAGGAATTCCCACAGACCAAGGTCATCATCATGACCGCTTACGGGTCTTCGGATGTTCAGAAAGAGGCGAACCGCAGGGGGTCGCTTTTTTATATTGAAAAGCCTTTTGAAATAAATGATATTAGAAAGATCATCATCGATCTGATCGGCAAAAAGAAGGGCTTTCGGGGGAAGGTCGTAGGACTTCAACTGACCGATGTGATTCAGATGAATTGCCTCAGCCGTTTGACCACCGCGTTGACCGTGACCAGGGATGGAGAGAGGGGGGTCATCTATTTAAATGAGGGAGAGGTCATTCATGCGGAATGTGGCGACCAGAAGGGAACAGAAGCCTTCTACCATATTCTGAGCTGGCAGGAGGGGGAATTCATTTCCAATATCGGGGGGATTCCTCCGATGCAGACGATCTATCAGAACTGGGAACATCTGTTGGTGGAAGCCATGCGAAGGAATGATGAGAAAATATAGCGGAGATTCTCGAATGCGGAATTCGGATTGCGGATTGCGGAATTCATGCGAAGAAATGATAAAAAAATATAACACCTAAGTTGAGCGATTCTTTTGACCACATTGAAGGAAAGGATTGATCTGAAACTCCTCCAAATCACATCAGGTATCCACCCAATGAGTGGAATAGAACCATGTCATTCCTGTGAAAACAGGAATCCAGGCTCTTGGCTTGTTTTCTGGATTCCCGCTTCCGCGGGAATGACAATCTTAAATATTTCAAACGTTGAATCGCTCAATTTAGGTAACAGAGATTCTGCCTCCTTGAGGCAATAAGGCTAGATATGAACATTATCATCACCAAAGAGGATTTAAAAAAGATCAACTTTTTTTTGGACAGGGTGGTTTCTTCTTCTCTTGCTCATTCGGTCCTGTTGATCGATCGATCGGGACAACTCATTGCCCAATACGGAAACACCCTGGACATCGATATTCTGTCTCTTTCTGCACTGACGGCAGCCAACTTCGGGGCCACGGCTGAAATTGCCAAGATTCTGGGAGAAGAGGAGTTCACCCTTCTTTTTCATAAAGGGAAGAGTGAAAATGTCTATTTTACCGCCATTGGCGAGCATGTCATTATGGTCACTCTTTTCGATGATAAGACCTCTCTGGGGTTGATCCGGCTGAGAATTAATCAGATTGCCGACGAGCTTTCTCAGGCCCTTGTCTCGATTTTTGAAGAGAAGAAGGAGATTTCTGTTCTGGAGCCCCATCGGCTTTCATGAAAGAAGGAGAAACGGTTTCATGCCTTTTATTAACTTCAGCAAAGACGAGATCCAATGCAAAATCGTTTATTATGGCGCCGGATTCTGCGGAAAGACCACCAATCTTCAATACATTTATACCCAGATGGGCGAAGACACCAAAGGCAAGATGGTTTCCATCGATACCCGGGGGGATCGAACACTCTTTTTCGATTTCCTATCCCTGAATTTAGGAAAGATCAGGGGTTTTGATGTCAGGGTTCAACTTTATACTGTTCCCGGACAGGTTCATTACGACGCCACAAGGAAATTGGTCCTGAAGGGAGTGGACGGAGTCGTTTTTGTCGCCGACTCATTAAAAGTCCAGAGGAAGAAAAACATCGAAAGCCTTATCAATCTGGCAAAAAACTTGGCGGAGAAGGGGATCAGTATCCGAACGATTCCGCTGGTCATCCAGTTTAATAAGCGGGATCTGGATGGGACAGATTCTGAGCTCCTTCAGGTTGAGATATTGGAAAAGGACCTCAACTCAATGCTAAAGGTTCCTTCATTTCCTGCCAGTGCATTGAAAGGGGCAGGGGTTTTTGAGACCCTGCGGGAGATCAGCAAGTTGGTCGTCAAGGATGTGAGCCGAAAGATTATGCTCGTTGATCAACAGTTGAGATGAGTTAGTGCGTCAAAAGTCCCTTTACTTTATTTGTCATTCCGGGCTTGACCCGGAATCCAGTGTTTCTGAACTGGATTCCCGCTTTCGCGGAATGACGGCTTCGGAAATAATGTAAAGAAGTGTTAGATTCAATACACGAGAAGGGGAGAACGATGGCAGACAAAACGATCGAAGAAGTAGATCTGAAGGGATTGGAAAAGGAGATCGATGCCGCTGTTGACCGGCTTTTCGTGGAGAAGGGACGAGAGCCATTGAAGAGCGTGGGGGCGAGCCTTCCTCTTACCGAGACCTTTCAGGAGATGGGAAGAAAGGTCGAATGGGAAATGCCTCCCCCTGCTCCCTTGACTCCTCCTCCTTTTAGATCCATAGAGAAATTGGAGACCCAGCTCCTTTCACTGGAGTGGGAGATCACTAAAGAGAATCTTGGAAGAACGGTAGAGGAAGCCCTCGCATTGAGGGGGGACTTCAAAGAGAGTCCTGACATCTCCTCTGTTTTAAATAGAATGCTGGTGGTATTGAATTTTATGATCCGGAATGAAGAAAGGATTCGGCCTCACCTCATTAAATTCTTGCTCGATTCCAAGGAAACGATCAAACTTTTAATGAGAAAAGAGATGGAGGAAGACATCGGGATTTATAAGAAGCTGGCCCATGCCGGCATGGAAGCGAGATTTTCTTGCCTGGAAGAGGTCCGCGGGGTTAAACCCAAGCCATCTTCTGCTCAAACCGAGGGGACAGGAGAGAGGGCAGAGGCGTCTCTGATGAGACCGGAACTGACGGAAAAGATCATCAAGAGGATGGAATCCTTCTCAGCCAAGCTGGACCAGATGATAGAAAAAATGAACCAGCATCTGTCCGCTCATGAAAGGCCGATAGAAGGCCCTGGGGCATGGCCTCTGAATGAAAAACTTTTGAAGACAAAGGTCACTGTTTTTAAAATGGGTGAGAAATTGCTCGGGGTGGAGAGCGATAAGGTATTTAAATTATTCAAAGTTCCGGTTTCTCTTCGAGATAAATTCATTCAACTTACGAAGGTCCGATTAAAAGGACTTGAGGTGAGGATGATCGATTTAGAAAACTTCTTTTCCGTCTCCGAAGAGGATCGGGAGGAAGAGAGACAGATATTGATCCTGAAAGGGGACGGAGAATATAAGGGACTGATGATAGACAGGGTTTTGAATAGACTATCCGGTCCTATGGAACAGGGCGGGGAATCCAATAAATATCTCCTGGGGATGATTCGCTGGACTTACCAGGATCTTCCCATCCGGGTTCCCATTTTGGACTTTGAAAAACTTTAAAAAT
>DYHU01000037.1:0-18030 GCA_020724025.1 Syntrophorhabdus sp.
GGTCGTCATTCCCGCCCCGTATCGGGGTGCGGGGTAAACTCCGGCGGGAATCCAGGGATATTTTGTGAAAAAACAGTTTTATGTTTATATCCTTTGTAGCAAACGAAATGGCACCCTTTATACTGGAATTACATCAGATCTCGCAAAACGCATTTTTGAACACAAGAGTGATCTTGTTGAAGGTTTTACGAAAAAATATAACGTTCATCATCTCGTGTGGTATGAGGCTCATGAGTCAGCAGAAAGTGCTATCACAAGGGAGAAACAGATAAAGAAATGGAAGAGAGTTTGGAAGTTAAAACTTATTGAACAAGACAACCCAGAATGGATTGATTTCTATGAAAGTATTTGCATGTAATAACTGGATTCCTGCTTCCGCAGGAATGACGAAAAATAGAAAAGGTTTTACGTTGATCGAGATTATCGTTCTTATCGTGATGGCGGGGATTCTTCTACCGGTCATCATCATCCCCTTTGTAACGGGTGTCAAAAGCAGTGGCAAACCAGAAATGGCCACCAAGGCTATGTATCTTGCTCACCAGAAGATGGAAGAGTTTATGAAGTTCAATTACGGTAAGACGCCAGAACTCGATACAACCGTGGGTTTCGTTGCATTTTCTACAGGTGACCCTAACTATCCAGGTGAATATGAAATTGTTTATGTAAATAGTAGTTTCATTGCTCCCTCTTCAGATGTGGGGTACAAAAGGATAATAGTTCGAGTGAGGGACCCGGAGAATACCCCTTATGAAATTTATGCAGTGGTCACGAGGTTTCCATAAATAGTTCGGAGTGATGAGGTCGTAGTTCGGAGTAAATGATAATGATGAACAAAACCATTAAGTCCCCAAAAAGTATTTTTAGAAAACTCCGAACTCCGAACTCCCCGGCCATGCTCCGCTCGGCGGGGCGGGCCGAACTCCGAACTTTTAGCGGCAGGGGTTTTACATTAATCGAAGTCGTCATAGTGATCGTCATCTTATCTATTGTCTCGGCCATTACGATTAAGTTCTTGATTGACAGCTTAAAAATCTATACAATGACGGTCAATCAGAAGACGCTCTATGATGAAGGGAAGCTGGCGATGGAGAGGATGTGCAGGGATATCCGGGATGCGAGAAACATTACTGTGCCCGCTTCCGGAGGGTCTGGGAATACGATCACCTTTCAGAGAACGAATGCAACGGGGGCAGGTCAGGATTCGGCCGGCGATATCATCACCTACCGGTTGAACAGTGGTGCCATTCAAAGAGAAAAAGCATCATATTCTCTTCCCTATCCCATATTGGCATCAAATGTCTCTTCATTCACAGTGACACGAGGGGCGGCAGGTAATGAAGAGATTACATTGGTGCTCACCCTCTCTCTCGGAACGGGTGAGAATGTGACCCTGCAGACAAAGGTCTATCCGAAAAATCTTCAGGATAGCCCACCTTATAAAAATTTCTTTCAAAACTGGCGGGAGGAACCAAGCAGTTGAGGAAAAATTGGATAAAAAAAGTAGGGGCTTCCTTATATAGATTGTCATTCCTGAGGAAGCAGGAATCCATATCATTTTTGAGGAACCACTACTGGATTCCCGTTCCCCGATTTATACCTTCGAGGACAAGTTTCACGGGAATGACAAAATTGAAATACAAAGGGAACTGGGGAGGGATTTTATGCAACTCCAGAGGTCTTTCCATCCTCTTTCTGATTATTGCTATGATGTTGATGGTGACTATCGGCTATGTCCTCACATACCTGATCCCCACCAAACAAAAGTCTGTTTCTCTTGTTATCAGCTCCAATCAATCTTTCTTTTTAGCTCAATCAGGAGTGGAGTTTGCTGTACGTTATGCTACTGAGCAAAGTTGGGCAACTAGACCCTCACTTAATGGTCTCGATACTATGACCAGACCCCTCGGGCGTGGAAGTTTTATCCTCGATTATGATGAGCCCAATGATAGACTAATCTCTAGAGGAATAATACCCAACGCCAGCGAGAGGAGGATTGTTATCTCCAATTTTACCAATTTCTTGATTACTTATTTTGGATCAGCCTCTACTCCTACTACTGATAACGGGACAAATACCACTAATCCAACTGCGGTAGCTCCTCCCGGGGGTATGCTGGCGGGCGATCTTGTCCTGATGATAGCTCAAGCTCGCGCCAGTACGGGAACACTCGCCATATCTAACGCCGGAGGCCAAAGCTGGACATCGGAGACTCAGCAAAACCAGACCAACTGCCGGATAAGGCTATTCTGGTGCAGGTTCAATGGCACATGGAGTGCCAATCCAAGCGTTTCCTTCGGTAGCGCCAATAGCAATACAGTCGTCATGCACGTCTTCCGGCCCTCCAACACCAGCAGTGTGTGGGCAGTAGATGTAGCACAGGTTTCCGGTAACTTCGCCGCCCCCCCTGTACCCCGCACCGTCACCATTCCGGGGATCACCACGATCACGGACGGAGCCCTCGTCTTTGCAGCGTGGGCCTCTTCGGATAACAATACCTGGGGATCTCTGACAGCTGGGTGGTTTACTCCGGGTTCGGCTCAATACCGGAACACGTCGGGCTCAGATCAATCTCAAACCCATGCCTACAGGGTCATGGCGCCCGCAGGGGCTACAGGGAACGTCAGCAAAAACCAGGCGACTCTCGGAGGTGACGCCGGTGCCCGTTTGATCATTGCCTTTAGGAGAGTTTAACAGGATAGTGAAAAAAACGAAAGTGATGCCAGTAAATGGCATCGCTACAAATTCTAAAAGGAAAATACGATATGCCAGAAACAATAGGTCTTGACATTGGTTCTCACTCCATCAAGCTGGTGGGGCTGAAAAAGACCTCGAAGGGGCTTTTCCTCACCTGCTTCGGGCTGAAAAAGATTCCCCAGGGCATTGACAAAGAGGATGTCAACTCCATTTCCATCCTCCTTAAAGACCTGATAGAGGAAGCCGGCATTAAAACGAAGAAGGTTAAGCTCACGGTCTCAGGTTCAGGAATCCACATCAGACGAATGACCATGCCCTCCATCCCTAAAAAAGAGCTGAATCAAGCCCTGCCCTGGGAAATCAAAGAACATCTCCCCTTCCCCGTTGAAACCGCACGAATTCAATTTCACATCCTTGGAGAATTTGTTGAGGATGGCGCCAAAAAACTGGACTTACTCACAGTAGCTTGTCCGAACTCCCTCATCGACCGTACACTCTCCATTGTCAGAGGAGCCGGGCTTGACCCTGCACATTTAGATGTGGGCGCCTTTGCCCTCTGGAATACGCTTCTGGCCTGGGATCAATTAAAAATCGGGGAGACCTTGGCTCTGATCGACTTGGGATCGGAGAAGATGAACCTCTGCCTTTTTAAGGATGAAATCCTCCAATTCAGCCGTGAGATAACACCGGCCGGAGGTGACCTCACCCGGGCTATCACCGATGGAATCCCTTTTGAAAGGGACCTCGGTTTCCTCTATGAAAAGGCTGAGAAGATCAAAGAGGAGGTTGGAATCCTCTCCGGAACTCAGGAGGAGAGGCAGGTGGATGAATCGATCGACCTGTCGAAAATCTCCTTTCTGATGAGGCCCGTTCTCGAAAGATGGGCAGGAGAGATAGGGCGATCTCTCGATTACTACCGAAATCAGTTCTACGGGGAGAGAATCGACCGGATTCTTCTCACCGGAGGAGGCGCCCATTTGAAGAATTTTACCTCCTACCTCGAAGGTGAACTCCGGCTTCCTGTCGAGATCTTTAATCCGTTGAAAGAGACGCTTTATGATGCGAAGACGATAGATGTCCAGGTACTGGATCAGATGGGTTCGATATTCACCACTGCGGCTGGCGTTGCCCTCTCTGAACCGAAACAGATCGAACTCCTCCCTGCCAAAGAACCCTTTTGGTCAAAGATACCCCTTGAGAAATCGATTTTCACGCTGGCTCCCATTATCACCGCTCTTGTCTTTTTGGGAATCGTCTGGTATGGGATCAGTCAGGTAACCACACTTCAGAGAGAGCGGGACGAGACAATGGCGAGGGTGGCGAAGCTTGAAGACCTGCGATCCAGGCTGACCATCTTGAAAGAGAAAGAGTTGAAGATGAAACAGGACCTCTCTCTCTTTCCTTCTTCGGTCACATCCTCTGTGCCTTACCGGAAGGTGTTGCAGGAAGTCACACAGATGATCCCCGGAAATGTCACCTTGACCTCTCTTGAAATTCAGTCCGGAGCAAAATTATTAAAAAAGCCTCCGCAGGCTTCAAAACCTCAGGAGACGGGATCAAGGGAGGAAGAGAAAAAAATCCTTCATATCGGTGGCCTTGCATTTGGAAATGATGTGCACTGTCTTTCGGCCCTGGCACAGGTTATTGAAGGCCTTGAGAGGTCTCCTTTATTCAGCAATGTGAAACTGATTTCGACGGATGAAAATAAATTGTATAATCAACTGGCGACAGGATTTGACATTATCTGTGATATTGATTTCTCCCCTTCTCAAGAGAAGGAGAAAGGAAAAGGGTTATAAAGAACTGCTTTCCCCCCTCCCCTTCATCCCCTCCCGCCGGGGGAGGGGAGATTTTTGAGGGGGCGAATATAATAAGAAAAGGACTCGATAGGCGGGACATTCCTGTCCCGCCTGACTGTGGTGGACAGACTAAGGCGGGGTTAGAAAACCCCGCCTATCGAGGTTGAAATAGACTAAACTGATGAAATAATCGTATCAATTTGGCTGTTTGAAATCCTCTTATAAAATCCCTCCCAACCTCCCTTTGCCAAAGGGAGGGGTAAGATTTCCCCCTTTTGACAAAGGGGGATGAAGGGGGATTAGATAAGTTTTTTAAAAGCGGTAAAGTATTACAAATAATCTAATTATTGATAATAAGAGGAGAAACCTTAACCCATGGCGCTAAAAAGAAGAGAAAAGATATTATTCCTTCTGGTGATCATCGCCATCGCCATCTTCCTGTTCGACCGTTTCTACTACGCTCCTCAGAGCCGCAAGGTCAAGACTCTCAGGGGAGAGGTAAAGGCGGCAGACTTAAAGTTGGAAGAACTCGGCCTTCTCTCCAGAGGAGTCGAAACAGCAGAGGCTGAGGTCGCCCGCCTGGAGAAGGAGTTAAAGGGGTTAAATGAGCGAACGCTGAAAGGTGAGGAGTTCAGATTTTTTTTAAGACATCTGGCCAGGGAGAGTGATCCTCTCCAGATGAAGGTCATCTCCCTGATCCCTGCGGAGGAAAGAATCTCTCCAACTGAGGAGAAGCCGGGAGTGCTTCCTCCGGAGTCAAAAAGGGTGACTGTTCAAATGGTCCTCCATTCCACTTTTGCCAAACTGGAGGCCTATTTAAAGGGGGTTGAGGAGCTTCCCTTTCTCATTCAGGTAGATAGTCTTCTGATTGAGCGAAATGAGGAAATAAACCCCCTCTTAAAAGTCACTCTGGGGCTGAGGATTTATATTGTCATGTTATGATAGAGGGTAAAATGAAGATGGATAGTCGTGTAAAAGGTTCTAAAAGCTGGTTTTCTGTCATTCCTGCGCAAGCAGTCCCGCCAAAGGCGGGACAGTCTTTTCATGCACTTAGAATTTTCTGGATTCCCGTTTTCACGGGAATGACAACTTTTTACGAATTTATCAAGATTGAAAAAGTTACATTTAAAATCTTAACCTCATTTTTTATGGGAGTCTTCATGGCTGGAGGTGTTGTTTTGATAGAACCGGGATTGAGTTCTGGACAACCTAAAAAGAGAACGGTTATCTCTCGTGAGGGACGAAAGGACCCATTTTCTCTCCCTTCCGGGGTCCGCCTCCTCTCCAAAGAGATTTCTGTTCAGCCTGCTCAGGAGGACAAAAAAATTACGGGCATGGTCACCCCGGAAATAAAACTCGTTGAAGCTTCTTTAAAACTAAAAGCTATTCTGATTACCGACCATGTTCGACTGGCATCGATTGACCGATCGATTGTTACTGTGGGAGATTCGATCAATGATGAGAAGGTTCTTGAAATACGACCTGATCGGGTCGTTCTGGGAAAGGAAGGAAAAAGGAGGACGATCCTTCTGGATCAGAGTCCGGTGAAATTAACGGTTGAAGAGAGATGACCACTCCTACCCACCGTTCGCCCTGAGGCTCTCGAAGGGTGAACCTGCTGAGGGAAACGAAGGACGAATAGGTCAATCTTATGAAGGACTGAAGGAAGTAAGAGGCAACAGAAATATGAGTTTTTGGGTATACATTCTGCGCTGTGCTGATGACTCCTACTACACCGGTCATACGGATAATCTTGAGGAGCGCATAGCAAAACATCAATCGGGTGAAATTGAAGGTTATACTTCAACCCGACTTCCGGTAACACTGCTCTTTTCAGAGGAATTTCCTACTCGGGATGAGGCGTTGGCCTGTGAGCAACAGATTAAAGGTTGGAATCGGAGGAAAAAAGAAGCAATGGTGCGGGGAGATTGGGCGGAGGTATCTCGATTAGCTCGCCGATATCACCCTTCGAGAGCCTCAGGGTGAACGGGCTATCATTACCTCCGCTAAAATCGGCTGAACCGTATTAAAAATAAGGAGAAAGAGATGAAAACAAAAATTTTATTCATACTTCTTTTGAGTCTAATATGGGTGGTGGGTTGTGCTTCTCCTCCGAAAAAGGAGCGAACTCAATTACCTTCTCAGAAGGTGGAGCCCTCAAAACCCCAACCGCCTCCTGAAGAGAAATTGAAGGAACTGGTCATTCCTCAGCGAGAGGAAGCGAAAAAGGTGCCTGAGAAACTTTACTCCTTCTTTGCCCGGGACTCGAACATCCAGGACATCCTTTTAGCCTTCTCAAAGGAGAGCGATTACAATATCGTCATTGATCCGGAACTGAGCGGTAAGGTGACAATTGATCTAAAGCGGGTGACTCTGAAGGAAGCGCTCGATGCCATTCTCTTTCCCCTCGGATGGGGCTATCGCATCGAAGAAAAATTTATCAAGATCATGAGACCACAGATGGAGACCCGCCTCTTTACGCTCAATTACCTTGCCACACGACGGAGCGGAAAGAGGGAGATCTTTGCGAGCACAGGGGGAGGGCTCCAAACCGGCGCCCTTCCGGGAACATCCACCGCTGCCACTCCCTCAGGAGCCCGAACAGGATTCAGCGATCTTGTCAGTGTGGATGAAATGGATCTCTGGAGGGAAATCCAGAGAGGACTGGAAACCATCATCTTCGGGGGAACCGATGAAAAAGCCGGACCATCGGAACCGGAGAAAGCGACCTGGGCAAGGGCTGACGTTAAGGGCAGGAAATTAATCGTCAATAAATCGACCAGTGTGATCATGGTGAGCGACTATCCGGTCAACCTCAATAAAATCGCATCCTTCCTCGAAGCCATGGAAGGAAGCTCACAGAGACAGGTTGCCATTCAGGCCAAGATCTTTGAGGTGATCCTCTCCGATGAAAATAAGGAGGGCATCAACTGGAAGGTGATCGAGTCATTGCCCCGGCTTTCCAATTTATCTTGGGGACTTACGAATAAGGCGGGGACAACCGGATATCCGGGAATATCAGGAGGCTTTACTCTTGCAGACACTACAACCGGAACGTCGATCCAGACCCCGGGGACCTTTAAAATAAAACCTTTCGGAGGCACCCTTGCTATTGGTGCAGGTGATGTTGCCCTCTCAGACATCATGCAGGCCATTGCCGAACAGGGGGACATTAAAGTCCTCTCCAGCCCGATGATCTCCACCCTCAACAATCAGAAGGCGATCATCCGTGTAGGAAATCAGGATGTTTTCTTCATCACCGGCGCCGTGGCCACCCAGACAACGGTGACTCAGATCATTCAGCCCATGACGATTGATGTGGGGATCATCCTCGATGTGACTCCCCAGATTGCCGAAGACGGCACCATCATCATGAACATTCATCCCAGTATCACGGAGAAAACAGGAGAGAAGGTGACTCCAGATGGAAAGACCACCTTTCCCCTGCTGAGCGTGAGGGAGACCGATACCACGGTGAGGGTGATGGATGGCCAGACGATTATCATCGCCGGCCTGATGCAGGAGAAGAATGAAGAGACCTATATCGGAGTCCCTGTCCTGCATTCCATTCCCCTTTTGGGAGGACTATTCCGTTACAGGACCGAAAAGAAGAAGACCGCAGAGCTGGTGATCATGATTACCCCCACCCTTCAGGTGGGAAAGAAGGTAGAGGATTTTACAAAGAAGTGAAATCTTTAGTCAAAGGGTAAGGGTAAAGGCGAAGATGCCTGTTTCGTTTAAAGGTTAGGTCACCGGTCTTCAAATGCTTTAGACTTTACCCTTTGACTCTAAACCAAACGGGCATCCTAACCGTAGCCTAATAACCTTGCCGGGGTTTTAAAAGAGATGTATCTCGACTTTTATGGTTTAAAAGAAAAACCGTTTTCCCTTACACCGGACCCTCAGTTTCTCTACCTGAGCGAGAGCCACCGGACGGCCATCGATTCCCTCCTCTACGGAATCAAGCAGAGGGAGGGGTTCATGGTCGTCACCGGTGATATCGGGACCGGAAAAACGACCATCTGCCGGGCCCTTCTCGACAAATTTGACGGAAATGTGAAAACCGCCGTCATCTTCAACTCCTTCGTCACAGAGGGGGAATTGCTCAGAGCGATCCTTCAGGATCTCGGATTTACTTCTATTGGAAGAACGAAGGCAGAACGGATTGATGCACTGAATCGATTTCTCCTTCAGCAGCTTTCTCAGGATGGACATGTCATCCTCATCATTGACGAAGCGCAAAACCTCTCCATCCCGGTTCTGGAGCAGATTCGGATGCTCTCCAACCTGGAGACAACCAAGGAGAAGATGCTTCAGATCATCCTGTTCGGCCAATTGGAATTGAATCAGAAACTCCGGTCCGTGAAGTTGAAACAATTGAACCAGCGAATTGCCATCCGGCACCATATCCTTCCCCTCAATCGGGAGGAGACAGAATCATACATTTACCAGCGCCTCACCGTGGCGGGGTCGCACGGAGGCATCACGTTCTCAAAGTCGGCATTGGATGAAATCTATCGTTTTACGAAGGGAACTCCCCGATTAATCAACCTTCTCTGTGACCGTTCCCTCATCGCCGGATTTATTGATGAAACCCACCATATCGAGAAGGGAAATGTGAAGAAGGCGGAAAAGGAACTGGGAGGGGAGGAATGGGTGACGCCGGCCTATCCATCATTGACCTGGTCGAAATATTTTCCTCCTCTGCGGATATTTATCCTGACCATTTTAATCATTCTGCTCACCGGCATGATCTTGCTCAATCATAGACAATCCCCTTTGGTTCAGGGAACCCGCAATTTTATCGTGAATAAGGCCGAAGACATTTACCTCCGGATTTCCGGTAAACCCTATGCCTCCTCGACGATCCCATTGATTCGCGAAGAACAACAGGAGCCTCTTCGAAATGAAACTTCAAAGGGTGCCGATATAACCTCTCAGGAGAGACCAAGATGAGCCTGATCATGGACGCCCTTAAAAAGGCCCAGCAGCTCCGATCGAAAGAATCGAAGGGAGGACCATTTTTTAAGCAGGAGCGGGGCAACAGGGGTCCCGATAACCGGAAATGGATGATCATGGGTGGTTCTCTTATAGGCATTCTCGTTCTCCTGCTGGTCTTTTGGTGGGTTTTTTTAATGGACTCGACTCCCCCACCCCAGCAGACCGTCAGGCTTGTCGAGAGGAAACCCGCCCAACCGGTAGCTGAAAAGGTGTCGCCGGAAGTAAACCCCGTTAGAAATTCCAGCGGGGCATTAAACCCCGCTGCAGAGCAGCGGAGCATTATTTCTAACGGGGTAAAGAAAGAAGCGGAGAAGCCGGAGCCAATGGTAGAACCGAAACCTTCCCTTCAAGAAGTGCGAAAAGAGACGGAGAAACAGGAATCCATTAAAGAACCAAAGCTATCTCCACCGAAAGTCCTTAAAGAAAAAGAACGGATTATCGCTTCACCCCCTCCCTCTCCCCGTTGGGGAGAGGGGAAGGGTGAGGAGAAATTTCAAATATTTTTGGATAGGGCTATTCAACAGGAGAAAAAGGCGCCTGTTGAAGAGAAAATGCCATCACCATCGCCTCCTCCGCCCCCCAAAAAAGAGGAGGTTTCCATTCCATCTGTCAGGGCGGGACAGGAAAGTGGAAAGGATCATCTTCTAAGGGCAGAAATCATCCACTATTTCAATAAGGGAGTCTCTTTATACAATCAGGGAGAGATTGCAAAGGCCATACAGGCCTACCAGAAAGTGATCGAGATGGACCCTGCCTATGTTGAGGCTTACAACAATCTTGGGATCATCTATCAGGAGTTGGGCGACCTTGAGAGCGCCCTTAAAACCTATCAGAAGGTGATCGAAATCAATCCGAAATATGAGAAGGGGTTCAATAACATCGGCATCCTCTTCTATCTCAGGGAAGAGCATGAAAAAGCGGAGGAGGCATTTAAAAAAGCCCTCGCCATCAACTCCAATCATATTGAAACCCATATTAATCTCGGAACGCTCTATAAGAAAAAGGGGCAACTCGATAAGGGGATCGAATCTTACCAGAAGGCGCTTGCCATTAATTCCCTTCATGGAGAGACCCATTATAACATCGGCCTTCTCTATGAACAGATGGGGAAGACGGACCTTGCTATCCACCACTATCAGCAATTTATTCATCTGTCCTCAAGTTCCTATCCGGAGTTAGTGTCGAGAGTGAAAAGACATCTCGCACAATTGATAAAAACGAGGGGTGTGAAAAAGGATTGACCCTTCGACTCACCGTTCGCCCTGATGCTCTCGAAGGGTGAACCTATGGAAGGGCAAAGGATGTAAAAAAGGAGTGAACAGAGCATTCATCCTCTCGCTTAACGGGTTAATCTTAACCTGCATTTTTGAGTTATCTTAAATCCTTCCCCCCTTGCGGGGGAAGGTTAGGATGGGGGGAATGAGTAAGGTAAGGGCTAGAGAATTAAGGAGAAACATGACGGAAGCCGAACGTGCTTTATGGAGGCAACTTCGACTTCGTCAATTCGGAGGCTGCAAATTCCGTAGACAACAACCCATTGGGAGATATATAGTTGATTTTGTATGCTTAGAGAAACGGTTAATTATTGAAGTGGATGGAGGGCATCATTCTGAACAAGCGGCTTATGATTTAGAACGTGATGCCTGGTTGAAAAAACAAGGCTTTTCCATTTTAAGGTTCTGGGATAACCAGGTTTTTAACGAAATTGAGTCAGTAGAAGAAATTATCATAAAAGGATTAGATAGATATTCTCCCCCCTACCCCCCACCTTAATCCTCCCCCGCAAGGGGGGAGGAGGTAAGTTTTAGAATCCTTGCCCGCAAAGGGGGAGGAAACAACTTGTGAGTAATGGTCAGCGCCAAGGGAGGGGGTAATTTTTTAAAAAATGGAAGGTTAAACATGGCAACAGAGAAAAAGAGTTTCGTGGAATTCCTTGTCGAACTCGGGGTGATTAAACCCGAACAGTTGAAGAGGATCGTTCAGGAGCAAAGGCAGGGAGGAGAGAGGCTGGAGCAGGCCCTCATCCGGAAAGGAATCGTCAAGGAAGAAGTCGTCTTTCAGTGCCTGGCAGATTATTTCAATCTTCCCTATGTGGATCTCGATACCTATCTGATCGATGACCAGATCGTCAAGATGATCCCGGAGGAACTGGCGCGGCGCCATACATTGATCCCCCTCTTCAAGATCGGGAACACATTGACCATTGCGATGGACAACCCTCTCAATATCCTTGCCCTCGATGAGGTGCGAAACAGGGCAAAGACCGATGTGGAGATAGCCATCAGCACGGAGAAGAAGATTAAAAAGGCGATCGACCAGTATTACGGAGTCGGGGCGACGGTGTTCGAAAGCACGTTACGCCAGATCACCGATCAAAACACGACCGAACCCTCCCCGGAGCCTGCAGATTACAGAAAGACCTACGATCTTCAAATCAAAGAACCTCTCGCAGGCCCTATGGAAGCGGCTCCGGCTTCAAGAATGTTCGACATGGTCATGATGCAGGCTATTCGGGACCGCGCCAGCGACATTCACTTCGAACCTGATGAAAAAGCACTGCGGGTTCGGTTCCGTATCGATGGCTTCCTGTTCGAAAGCCTGTCCCTGCCCAAAGCCGCCCATCCGGCTATCACCGCTCGCATCAAAATACTGGCAGAAATGGACATCACGGAGACCAGGCTTCCTCAGGATGGAAACTTCAACATCAAGATGGAAAATCGTGGATTTGAGATCAGGGTCTCAACCTTTCCGACGATTTATGGCGAAAATGTGGTTCTCCGAATTCTGGATCAGACAAGCCCCCTTCTCACTCTCGAAGACCTCGGTTTTTCAGAAGAGATGTTAGCCCAATACAGACAGCTCATCCGTAAGACAAACGGTATCATCCTGGTCACCGGCCCCACGGGAAGTGGAAAGACGACCACCCTCTACGCCTCCCTCAACCTGATCAACTCCATGGATAAGAACATCATCACTATTGAAGACCCGGTGGAGTACCGCCTGCCCTTAATCCGGCAGACCCAGATCAATCCCAAGGCGGGGATCACCTTTGCCGCCGGGCTGAGGTCGATCCTGCGACAGGACCCGGATGTGATCATGGTGGGTGAGATCAGAGACCTGGAGACCTCTGAAATAGCCATCCAGGCCGCCCTCACAGGCCACCTTGTATTCAGCACCCTTCACACAAATGATGCGCCGGAGGCCATCACCCGGCTCCTGGATATTGGCGTTGAGCCTTATCTCATCTCCTCGTCGGTCGTCGGGGTTCTTGCCCAACGGCTGGTCCGGGCGATCTGTCCCCATTGCAAAGCGCCCTCTCCTGTAGATCAGGATACATTGAAGGAGCTGGGAGGAAATATTCCGAAATCAAATGAACCTCCAACTTTCTATCGTGGAAAAGGATGCAAACAATGCAGGCAGTCAGGTTATCTGGGCAGGGCAGGAATTTTTGAGCTTCTAACCGTGAACGAAAAGATCAAACGATTGATCGCAGAAAAGGCCTCGGGGCAGGTCATTCGTGAGGTGGCCTGTGAAACGGCGGGATTAAAATCCCTCAGAGGGGATGGGTTGTTGAAAATCCTCAAGGGGACTACCACGCGGGATGAAGTGGACCGGGTAGCCTATTAAATGACGTTTTAGACATGACTCCTAATTTGAAATTCCCCCATTTAATCTCCTCCCCCTTCGATGGGGGAGGATGAAGGTGGGGGTGGACAAAAGCAATTTGATCCCCCTCCCCTTCATCCCCTCCCACCTGCCCGCCCCGCTTCGCGTAGCGAGGCCGGGGGGGAGGGGAAGTTTTTTGAGAGGCTATCTTAATGTAAAACCCTTTCACTTGCGAAAAATGTTAAACTTGATGATCCAGTAAAGGGCGGCCAGGCCGTCTTTCCAGTTGATCTTCTTTCCTTCCGAATAGTCCCTTCCCCAGTATGAGATGGGAACCTCGTAGACCCGGCATCCCATTTTGGAAATCTTCGCCGTGATCTCCGGTTCAAAACCGAAACGATTGCTCTCAATCTTAATTTTTTTCAGAACTTCGGAGCGAAAGACCTTATAGCCTGTTTCCATATCCGACAAATTGAGGTCGGTGAGCATATTGGATAGGGTAGTTATTATCTGATTCCCAACAGCATGCCAGAAATAGAGCACCCGATGCGTTCCTCCCTGGAATCGTGAGCCATAGACCACATCCGCCACACCATCAAGGATAGGGCCAATCAACCGAGGATATTCCGAAGGATGATATTCCAGGTCCGCATCCTGGATGATCGCAATCTCTCCCGTGATATGTGGAATGGCAGTCCGGATGGCCGCCCCTTTTCCCTGGTTTTTTTCAAGAAAAAGGATTGTCATCCCTTCCCTGTTTTCCCGAAGAAAATCGGCTGTCCCATCATTAGAACAATCATCCACCACAATGATCTCTTTCTCAAAAGGGGTCTCCTTCACCCTTCTGACGATCTCCAGGATCGTTTTGGCTTCATTATAAACCGGGATAATCACCGATAGTTTCATCACTTCCCTCCCACGGCAATCAGAGATTGACCCACCCACTTCGGAATGATCTTCTCTATCATTATAAAAAGAGGAACCATTCTGTTAAATAGTTCGATCTGGCCTGCCGGCAAAAGAGGCCTTCTTAAAAGCGTGCCATTCAAAAACCAACCCAATATACCAAAAAGGTTAAAATATTTTAAGTGACAAATTTTAAAACCGTTATGGGTCAGTTTTTGGATTAACTCCTTCCGTCCATACCGCCGGAAGTGGCCAAGCCCCCTGTCCAGATGATTGTAAAGAACTTTCAAAGCCGGGACAAGGAGAATCAGCCTTCCGCCTGAGGAGAGCAGTTCATAATAATGTCGTAAAACCAGATCATCATCCTCCACATGCTCCAAAACATTGGAGCAGACAATGGTATCAAAATGGTGATGAAATATTTCTGCTGGATCTTCCCGGATATCCCAGATCAGAGTTCTGATCAGGTTGGGATGGTCTCGATATTTCTCCCGAATAATATCAAGGTAGTCCTCCTTTACATCCGTTGCCAGCACCCTTCCCTGATGAAGGAGCCACCCTGTAAGATTTCCAATCCCACATCCAACCTCCAGGATGTTCCCTCTGAGGAAGGGTTTCATCTGCTCAAAGATCCAGCGATGATAAGAGGTGGCCCCCTCCAATAGAAGAAGGGTTAAGGTATTCGTTCTTTCAGTCTCCATCAGGTTATTCTCCTGTGGTCTTTTTTCCTATCGATCCACCCAATGATTCCACAAACCATCACTCCGACCAGGGTGATGCCAGCGCCCAGTTTAAAACTGAAGGGTGCATATACGAACTCCACCTGATATGTCCCTTTAAGGAGAACCACTCCCCGGAAATTATAATTGGCACGAAGAATCTTTTCCTTCCTCCCATTCACAAATACCTTCCAGCCAGGATAGTAGGTATCGCTCAATATTAGAATACCTTCCTCCTCTACCTTTGCTTGGAGGGACAATCGATTATTGCTCTCGGAGATAAACTCAACTCCTTCTGGGAGCCCACGGAGGGGCTCCCCTACATCATTTATATTCTGTAGGGGCGGCCCACTGTGGCCGCCCATCTTCTTTGGCCATTCTGGTTCCTCTTCAAGAAGAACCTCTTTTCTGGGATCAAAGTTTGGGTGGCTAATTGCCGACAGTATCTCCTTTGAATCCATCACCTTAAAGTCTTTCACCAACCATGCCCTTGGCAGAGGGCTTTTATTTCGATACAGTTTGATGGTATTTAGCTTGAGGAGGTCTTCTTTATTGCCCTCGAGCCCTTCCAGCCTTGCATAGACCAGTTCAAAACGGGGATCTTGTTCAATCGGGGTGATGGAAATGACATATTTTACTCCATAAAGGTCAACGAGACGGCTTGAAGAGATGGATGGAAGGCTTATCAATTTTTTATAAAGATCATCGCTCCTTTTTAACCGGACCACATCAACTCCCCAGATATCATGGACCTGAAAGATCATGTTCAACGAGGACAGATGTTTCTCTTTAATGAGGTCAAAGGGAACACCATTCCCAATTAAAATGGGGCTATCCAATGCGATGGTCTTCCCGGTGGAGAAAGTCCGGAATGGTCCTTTGTCTGAGGTGACAATCTCAAGCACCCTGGTTTTCTTTAAATAGTCAAATATTTTCTCTTTTCCGTAGAAACCCATATTTCCGAAGAGGTCGGCGATCAGAAAAAAGACAATGAAGGCTTTTATCCACCCTTTCCATCCCACCTCATAACCGACCCTGAGAAGGAGAAAGAATAAGGTGAGATAAAAGAAGAATCTCTTGGTGTGATGGAGGTTTGTAGAAAGGTGGTTGAACTGGGGAAAATCGATCTCCCTCAATTTGAGAAAATGTTCAACCTCTTTATGACCCAGGACGAGGAAAAGGAGAATAAACCCTGAGATAAGGGAGAAGGCAATAAGGAGATGTTTCAATCCCTTGCCATCTCTTATTTTAGTAGGTTGTTGAAAAAGTCTTTTTAGTATTAGAAATGTCATTCCTGCGGAAGCAGGAATCCAGTTTTTTCCGACATTTCTGGACTCCCGCTGAAGTTTACCCCGCACCCCGATGCGGGGCGGGAGTGACATCGGGTCGGTATTTTTCTGAATCCTGTTGGAAAATTGCATTAGTCTCTCAAACCCCAAACCCGCTGTAATAGCAAGGGCAAGAATGAAGATATAGAGAAACTTGACAGGGTACCTGATCCCATTGAAAAAGGGGACATATTTAAACACGAATGGGTAGAGGGGGTTATACTGCCCAAGGGAAAGAAAGAGAGAGAAAAACATAAGAGAGAGGAAGAGTATTCGGCCTCTCCTAATCCCCCTCACCCTCCCCTCTCCCCCGTAGGGGAGAGGGTTTCCTCTTGTTCCCTCTCTCTCTGGGAGAGGGTTTCCACTAGTCCCCTCTCCCTTTGGGAGAGGGTTTCCCCTTGTCCCCTCTCCCTTTGGGAGAGGGTCAGGGTGAGGGATAAGAAAGAATATCAAACTTAAAACAAAAGGCAGTCCTCCCGTATACATGGTTTTGAGCCAGCACTGGGTGATCCAGTATTTCTTCATATCTAAAAAATAACCGTAGGCATCAGGTAAAAAGAAGAGAAAGATGTCCTTTGGAGCGAAGCTCCATACCGTTGCTTCCTGATAGGTGATTCCCTGACCACGAATGGAATGCATCCAGAGTTCGAGGAAGGGGATCAACTGGACTGCCGAGAGAATGATGAAAAGAATGGAGATGATGAGAAGGCTTTTGAATCGGATTATACATATGGACATAAGTCTTAAATAGTTTGTCATTCCGGGCTTGACTAAGCCTGCCCCGTACTTGATACGGGGGAATCCAGTGCTTTCCTGGATTCCCGCTGGAGTTAACCCCGCACCTTGATGCGGGGCGGGAATGACACCCTTTCCTGCGATTAATAACGACTCCCCCCAATCGCCTCTGTTTATAGAAAAAATCACCATCAACAAAAGCACAAAGAAATTACCATAGACAACTTCAATCCCGCCCCCCAAAAAAGAGAGGGTCATGAAGACGGCAGTCAATATTTCATTCCTGATTCCCGGACTGATCATTGCCCTTCTGAAAAACATCATGATCAGGGGAGTCCAAATCACAGAGAGAAGGATAGTGAGAAGGCTATGAACAGAGAGGAGGTAGCCGCTGAGCATCAATATGAGACCGGAGATGAGGGATCCTGTTGAGCTGACTTTCAGGTCCTTGAGGAAGAGATAGGTGAATAACCCGGCCAAAAAAAAGTGGAGTATGATGACGGCATTAAAAGCAATATCAAAGGGAAGGAGAAAGAAGAGACCGTTCAAAGGGTAGAGGATGGCGTGTTGGGGGTTGGCAAAGAAAGGGTGGCCTGAGAATTGATAAGGATTCCATAAGGGGAAATCGCCTTGCCTCAGGCTTTCAACCCAGAAGAACCTTGGCGGGATAAAGTAAGGGGCAAGATCCCTTTCCGTGAGGAGGTATCTCTCTCCGAAGAGATCATAAAAGAAGAGGAGGGAGGAAAAAAAAAGGGTCAGAACAGCCCAAAAATCGATTGTTCTGACCCATCTCATGACCCTTTTTATCTGGTTGATCACAAAGAAATGTGACTACCTTTCACCATGTCGCTGTGGCGGCTACAATTGTTCCGTAAATCGTTGGCGCCTGGAGTTGTGTCGGGGAAAGGGTAAAGAGGAATGTTAACCCCCCTGCCGTCAGCGTAAAATTTGTTTCATTAAAGGCAAAGGTTGCTCCCTGAATATTTGCATTATTAACAATCTGGGTCATTGTATAGATTGCGACGGTCCCTTTTAACAGTCGGTCGGCAAAGACGATAGCATTGGCGCTTCTCAAGCCTCCCAGTATGCCTCTTGCTGTCCCATTGGCGGCCTCCCGGGTCAAATCGAGGTATCTCGGAATGGCAACAGCAGCCAGGATACCTATGATGACAATGATGACAATCAGTTCAATCAATGTAAAACCCTTCTGATTTTTCATCATCCTTTCCTCCCGTTTTTATT
>DYHU01000037.1:18130-19935 GCA_020724025.1 Syntrophorhabdus sp.
CGGTCGGCAAAGACAATCGAATTTGCGCTTCTCAAACCTGCCAACACCCCTCTTGCAGTGGCATTTGCGGCATCCTGGGTTAAATCGAGGTATCTCGGGATGGCAACCGCCGCCAGGATACCAATAATGACAATGATGATGACCAGCTCAATCAATGTAAACCCTTTCTGTTTCCTCAGCATTATTGCACCTCCATTTTCAACTATAGTGAACGACCTCGAAAAGTAGTCTTTGCGAGGAGCGAAGCGACGTGGCAATCTCACGAGATTGCTTCTCCCGCCTCGGCGGGATCGCAATGACACAAGGTGGATGTCAACTTATTTAAGTCGTTTACTATAATTGGATTTTGAAGCATTTTGACAGAAATATAGCATATTTGTCAAGATTTTTCTTAAATTTTATTATAAGCAATATTTATGCCATTTATCCCCTTCTTTCCATAATAAGTTGAGCTACTATACTTACAGCAATCTCTTCAGGGGTTTCGGAATGAATATCGAGTCCGATGGGGGCATGGACCCTATCCAGGGCCTTTTTCGGAATGCCTTCCCTTAACAAATTTTGGTAAAGGGTCTGAATCTTTTTCTTAGAACCGATCATCCCTATATAACGAGCATCCGTTTTGACCGATTTTTCTAAGATAAACTTATCATAGAGGTGTCCCCGTGTTACAATGACGATATAACTGGAATGATCAATGGTGATTCGTTCAAAAGCTCTCTCAAATTCTGAAACGATGATATCATCCGCCTCGGGAAATCGATCCCGGTTTGCAAACATCTCCCGGTCGTCAATGACCACCACCTTGAAATGGACCTTCTTGGCAAGAGGAGCCAGTTGCTGGGAAATATGGCCTGCCCCAAAGATATAGACCGTGGGTTCGGAATAGATAGGCTCCAGCAGGATCTCCAGTTTCTTCCAGGGACCACCTGTCTCCTCGGAACTTATCATCAATACTCTTGGCCCCTTCTCTTTCAATAGTGTCTCTGCTTCCTTAAAAATCTTCCCCTCCCGTTCATTTCCGGTAAAAAGTGAGCCGGTCTTTTCTCCGGATGCCTTGATGAACACTTTGACGCCTTCCCTTTTGGGATACCCACCATCCACCGAGATCACTGTTGCGAGGATCCCCGAACCTCCCTGTTGTCTGACCTTTAACATCTCTCGATAGATATTCAAGAAGTCCTCCCTGAGAGGTTCTAAAAAGATATCAATATTCCCGCCACAGATGAGTCCGCCTTCTGCCAGTTGCTCAGACGTCAATTTAAAATGGAGAATGTTCCCTTCTCCTTTTTCCATAGCTTTCCGGGCTTCCTGCCATACATCGGCCTCAACACATCCCCCTCCAATTGAACCAATTGCCGTTCCGTCTTTTTTAACCAGGTATTTCGCTCCTGCTTCCCTTGGGGCGGAACCAACACGATTGATAATGGTGGCCAGCGCTAACTGCTCTTTTGCCGCAAGCCCATTTATTATTTCGGTGTAGATATCTTTCATGGATATCAAACCTTTTCTCACCCAAATTTGCATCCTGAGCTTTCGATGGAGATCACACCGAAGGCTTGCCGAACCATGATGGTTTTACAATTTGTCGTTTTATCTTAATGCATTGCACTTGTTTTGTAAATATTGCTATCCTTTCTCATACATTTTTTCTAAATAATTTTGCATGATAGCTTTATCACCCACAAACCATGAAAATTACCAAGCATTATCCTCCCCCTTGATGCCTGCCTGCGCGAAGCCGCTTCGGCGAAGGCAGGGGGGAGGATTGAGGTGGCCGCCGGCTCAGAGAGCCTCTGGCTCGG
>DYHU01000305.1 GCA_020724025.1 Syntrophorhabdus sp.
GGTGAAGGCAGGATTGGGCCTGGCCTTCATTTCAAAGAGAGCCGCAGAAGAAGAATTGAACCGGAGACTCCTTTTAAGAATCGATGTGGAGGGGATGGACCCTATCCTCCGACAGATCTATATCGTTTCACATCGCGGGAGGACACCTTCCCCTATGGGGATGGCATTTCTCCGGTTTCTCAGAAAGAGCAAGGGGAAGTAAGGTATAAAGATGAATTTGCAAAGGCAAAATTCTACGGATCGGCTTCTCGCCACCGTTGGGCTCTCCCTGTTGTTCCATTTTGCTCTCGTCCTCTTTCTCAGCCTCAATCCCTTGCCCACTCTTATTAAAGTCCGACCCACTGCCTATACGGTGACCCTCATGCCTGTTTCCATACCTGAGCCTGAAATTCCTCCTCCCCCTCCCCCATCCGTTCCTAAGGAGGAGAAGATCAAACCCGTCGAAAAGATAAAACCTATCGAAAAACCCAAAAAGGATGACATTGTTGAAAAGGTGAAGAAGAAGGAAAGAGACAAAGAGTCTCTCCATCGCCTTCAGGAGGCCATTGAGGAGATTCGGAAAAAGGCGGCCCTTGACGAGATCCAGAAACGAATGGCCAAAAGGGAGGTACCCACACCCACACCCCCTCCCCCTTCCCCGATCATTTCTCCGGTCGCTCCTCCGCCCATCTCTCCATCCCTCCGGGAGTCAAAACTGAACGAATACTACGGCTTGATATGGGCAAAGATCAAGGCCTCGTGGACCATTCCTGAAAACCTTCTTAAGGAAAGGGTTGACTTGGAGACCATTATTGTCATAATAATAGAACGGGAAGGGAAGGTTCAAAAATCGTGGTTTGAAAAAAAATCCGGAAATGCGCTCTATGACCAGATGGCCATGCGTGCTATAATAAAGGCAGACCCCCTGCCTCCCATCCCAAAAGAATTAAACCAGGAGAGCCTGGAGATCGGAATCCGTTTCTTCCCGGATTGAAAGATGGTTAAATATTTTATCTACATTCTTATTCTGTTTTCCTTCTTCATTCCATCTGTCGAGGCAAGGGTCTATCTTGATATCAATGCCCCCACCTTCGTTCAGATTCCGATCGTCCTTCCAAGGTGGAAATCGGTTGCGAAAACCCCTCCGGCCCTCACGGCGAAGCTCTATGAGGTCCTGGCCAATGACCTCGCCCTCTCCGGGTTCTTCAGGGTGATCGATCATTCGCTTCTCCCTTCCTATCTCAAAGAGAAGGAAGGCATTCCCAGCATGCTCTCCATGCAGGAATGGGCCTCGTCAGGCGGAGAGATCCTCCTCGCAGGAGAGGCGACCCTCGAAGAGGATGGCCTCAGTCTCAGGTTGAAATTTCATCTCGTCGATCTGGTGGAGCAAAAACACCTCACGGGAAAACAATTTGACGGTCAACTTCAGAATTTTCGAAATATGGTCCACCGGATCGCCGATGAGACCATCCTTCATCTCACCGGAGAGAAGGGAATCCACAATACGAAAATTGCCTATGTGATCCGACAGGGAGAAAGCAGAGAGGTCTCTGTCGCCGATTTCGACGGTGCCAATGTGAGACCCATCACCCAGAATCAATCGATCAACATCTCCCCGGCCTGGACGCCGGATGGCCAGAGGATCGCTTTCACCTCCTATCTCAAGAGGAATCCGGACCTCTACCTGATCGATTTAAATGGGAGGAACCTCCAACGGTTCTCCTCCCATCCCGGGTTGAACGTCTCTCCTTCCTGGTCACCCGATGGAAAACAGATTGCCCTGATGATGGGAATGGATGGAAAATCGGACATCTATCTCCTCGACGCCAATGGCGGGAATCCGAAGAGGCTTACCGGAGGACATGGAAATGAATCCACGCCGAGGTGGTCACCCGACGGCCAGCAGATTGTTTTCTCTTCAGACCGTTCGGGCTCCCCCCAGATCTACATCATGTCATTGGATGGCCCCAATATCCGCCGCTTGACCTATGAGGGAAACTATAATACCAGCCCTTCCTGGTCTCCCAAAGGGGACCGGATCGCTTTCTGCGGAAGGGTAGGAGGCCAATTTCATATCTTCACCATCGGAACCGATGGATCGGGGCTTAGAAAACTGACCCCCAATGGCAGTAACAATGAAAGCCCATGCTGGTCGCCGGATGGCCGCTACATTGCTTTCAGTTCAACACGGGCGGGAGGATCGAAGATCTTCATCATGAACGCCAATGGATTCAATCAGAGGCCACTCATTACATCGAAGGGAGGTGAATCGAGTCCGTCCTGGTCCAAGCGCTTTGAATAGACAGGAAGTTTTAAAAACCATACATAGAGGAGGTTTGCCATGATGAGAAAAAGCTATATTGTTTCAATCATTTTCATCCTCTGCATCGGCCTGATCCTGATGGGTTGCCCAAAGAAAACGGTGGTGAAAGATGAACCCTCGGCCAAGGCAGAAGCGGCTAAAATGGAAGCGGAACGGGTGGCAAAAGAGAAGGAAAGGGAAGTCAAGGAAAAGGAAGTGAAGGAGAGAGAAACGGCGAGGTTAAAGGAAGAGGAGGCAAAAAGGGAATTTGAAAGAAGCCTCGTGGCCAAGAGGACGCCCGGCATCGAGGGAGAGGTCTTTGAAAGCAGTCTGCTTAAACCCATTCATTTCGATTTTGACAAATACGACATCCGGCCCGCCGATGCGGAAATCTTGAAAGGGAACTCTGCCCTCTTAAAGAAATTTTCTAATGTAAAGATTCAAATCGAAGGCCACTGCGATGAGAGAGGAACCAACGAGTATAACCTCGCCCTCGGAGAGAGAAGGGCCAATACCACCAAGAAATATCTCATCTCCCTCGGAATCGCGGGGGACCGGGTGTCCACGATCAGTTACGGTGAGGAGAAGCCCCTGGATCCCGGTCACAATGAAGAGGCCTGGGGCAAAAACAGAAGGGCCCAATTTGTGATTACAGCCAAATAAAAAAGATCCTTACCGGGAGAACCGATATGAAAAAGGGTGATTGGAAGAAAGCAGGAATCATCCTCTGGGTGGTGGTTTCCCTTTACGGATGTGCTACCTCAGGCGATGTTCAGATTCTTGACAAGGATATCCAGAGGCTCGATTCACAACTGAGCCAGATTCAAAAAGAGAAGGAATCGATCAAAAAAGAGATCGAGGCGATCCGAACGGAATTGACCGCTTTTAAAAAGGAGACTGAAACGAATCACTCCTCCCTGCAGGCGGAAAGTCAAAAGACCCGGGCCGACCTCCTTCTCCGCCTCGAAACCCTTCATTCTGAGATGCGGACCCTCTCCACAGGCGTTGAGGAGTACAAGGAGTTCCTCAAAACACCTTCAAGGGAGATCGCACGGATGAAGGAAGATGTCGAAGTCCGGTTAAGAATATTGGAGGAAAGAGGAAAAACCTTTGAGGAGAGAAACCGGTCCTTTGAAGAGAGAAACCGATCCTATGATGAACGGTTGAAGGGAATGGAGGATCGTCTCAAAGGCGTGGATGTAAAATTGACTTCGAAACTGACAGACCTGGAGAAATCGATCCCGGCGAAAGAACCTCCGGTCGAACCGAAAGGCCCCTCCACGACAGCAGGCAATGTCTATAAGGATGCTTATGAGACCTTCCAGAGGGGTGACCTGGACGCAGGCCGGAGAAAATTTGAGGCCTTTCTTAAACAGTATCCCAACATGGAACTCTCTGATAATGCCCAGTTCTGGATCGGAGAGACCTATTTTCTGAAAAAAGATTTTGAGAAGGCGATTCTCGAATATGAGAAAGTGATCGTCAAATATCCGGAGGGAGATAAGGTTTCTTCAGCCCTGCTCAAACAGGGTCTTGCCTTCCTGGAACTGGGGGATAAGACGAATGCCAGAAACCTCCTCAAGCGGGTGATAGACCGATACCCTCAGACAGAACAGGCGGAAATAGCGAAGAAGAAACTGGAAGCAATAAAATAGATTGAGGTTTAGTGATTTTATAAACCACTAAACCTCAATCTTAATGCAAAATATAAATTTTAAACTGCAAATTGCAAAATTTTTAAGACTCTCCTTCTCAAATTTACATTTTTCATTTTGCAATTTACAATTTTCAATGATTTTTATCGCTTAGGCGGATACCTCTCCCGAACCTTCTTCCATCGCTTCCTCCCCTGTAAACCCTTCTACCCAGAGATCCCGTCCCTTGTATTTGGGGAGACCGGTTCCAGCCGGAATCAGAC
>DYHU01000306.1 GCA_020724025.1 Syntrophorhabdus sp.
TTCGGCATTCGAATTGCTCTTGAAAGCTATGCGGCTTATCTCGCCGCGATTCATATCACCCCGGACAAGATTTCTGTCCTCGAAAAAAAAGCGGATGAATCGGAAGATATCCTCCAAAAAGGAGAGGACGAAAAGGCCGTTCAGCTTTATACGGAATTCCACGATGCCCTCTACAAATCCTGCAAGAGCAAAAAACTGATCGAGATGATCAATAACTTCCGTGACTATTTTTACCGGTACCGCTCCGCCCTGCTTCATACGCCGAACGGTTTTAAAACCTCTATCTCTGACCATCGTCAGATGCTCGAGGCCATGAAAAAACGGAATCCGAGATTGGTTGAAAGACTTGTCCGAAGCCATCTGGAGAGGGGAAAGGGGATCGTCCTCAAGGAGATCGATGAAGGAAGGATGGTTCCATAAACATAAAGAGGGAGAAAGTGGAGAAGAAGATCCGCATTTTAGTGGCCAAACCTGGCTTGGATGGCCATGATCGCGGTGCGAAGGTGGTCGCTCAGGCGCTGCGCGATGCCGGAATGGAAGTGATCTATACCGGCCTCCATCAAACCGTCGACCAGATCATCCATACGGCCATCCAGGAGGACGTGGACGTCATCGGCCTGTCCATCATGTCCGGTGCCCATCTGCCCATCTGTGAGAAATTGACAAAAAGGATGAAGGCCGAAAGCCTTGATGACATCCTGGTCGTAGTGGGAGGAGTGATCCCCAAAAGGGATATTCCCCTCCTTCACCAGATCGGGATCGAAGGAATTTTTCCCGGGGGAACCTCTTTTAACGAATCGATCCAATGGATCAAAGAACATGTTAAAACTCGCTAAAGGGAAGAGGATCATTCGCTTCGCTCACTTGAGGAATGAGGCAAAAGATTTTATCCTCAAACCTCTTACCTCAAGCGTAGCGATCCTCCAACAAATTAAGGAGTGCTTATGGGTGTCGCCAGATATATCAAGAATGAGAAGGATGAGATTCTCGATGTGATCCTCCAGTCGGGTATCCATATCAAACCTGTCTATACTCAGAAGGATCTGGAGGAGGCCGGCTTCGATCCCACTAAGGATCTGGCCGATCCCGGTGAATATCCTTTTACAAGGGGGATCCACCCCATGGGCTACCGGAGCAGGGAATGGACCACCCGCCAATATACCGGATTCGGAACCCCGGAAGAGACCAACCAACGTTTCAAGCTGATGATCTCCCATGGCCAGACCGGCCTTAATGTCGCCTTCGACCTCCCCACGCAGATGGGGCTCGATTCCGATGATCCGCTGGCAGAGGGCGAGGTGGGAAGGGTCGGGATGGCCGTTGACTCACTGAGGGATTTCGAAGTCGCTTTCAAAGACATCCCCCTCGACCGGATCGGTGTCGGTCTCACCATCAATGCGGTGGCCAGCATCATGCTTGCCATGTTTCAGGCCACCGCTGAAAAGTTTGGGTTTAAAAAGGATCGGGTGAGCGCCACCCCTCAAAACGATATTCTTAAAGAGATGATCGGCCGGGGAGCGTGGATTTTTCCCGTGAGGCCGGCGGTCCGCCTCATCGGTGATACGATCGAATATTCGATGAAAGAACTTCCCCGAACCAACCCGGTTAGCGTTTGCGGGTATCACATCCGTGAATCGGGCTGTTCTCCTGTCCAGGAGATCGCCTACGCCTTTCAGATTGCCAACGCCTATATTGAAGAGGTCCTCCGTCGAGGCCACGCGGTTGACGATTTTGTCAGAGGCTTTACCTTCAACCTTAATGTCTTCGGAAATTTGTGGGAACAGGCGGCAAAATTCCGCGCCGCCAGAAAACTCTGGGCTATCAATCTCAGGGAACGTTATGGAGCAAAGGATAACCGCTCGCTCCTCCTCCGGGGCCTCTTTGGGGGCGGAGGCTACGGAATGACCAAGGCCCAGCCTGAGAACAATATCATCCGCGGCGCCTACTATGCCCTTGCCGCTGCCCTGGGTGGTGCCCAGACCACTGCCCTCTGCTCCTTTGATGAGGCCTATACCATCCCCACACCAAGGGCGGCTCTTCTCTCTCTCAGGACCTTTCAAATTCTGATGGAAGAGATGGGATTGCGTGATACGGTCGATCCCTTGGCAGGCTCTTATTTCATCGAAACCCTGACGAAGCAAATGGAAGAGAAGATCATCGAGGAGATGAAACGGGTCGACGAGATGGGAGGAATGGTCAAGGCGGTGGAGACCGGCTATGTTCAAAGAGAGGTGGCAAGACAGGCTTATGAATTTGAGAAGGGGGTTCAGAAGGGAGAATTGATCAAAGTAGGAGTCAATAAATACACTGAAGGTGAAGAGATGGAGGTCGAGCTCCATGAATACCGGTTGGGGTCTGCAGAGGAACAGATTCAGCGAACCCAAGAAGTGAGGCGGGAGAGAGACAATCGGAAGGTGATCCAATTACTGAAAGACCTCGAAAATTCGGCAAGGGCAGAAAAGAATGTGATCCCCTCTCTTTTAGAATGCTGTAAGGCCTATGCGACCGTTGGGGAAATGACAAGGGTGTTTAAAGAAGTTTACGGAGAATTCAAAGAACCATCCATCTTCTAAAAATATTTAAATGCCAAAGTCCAAATGTCAAATCAAATCCAAATGACAAATTCCAAACTTTATTTTGATTCGGTCCTTTGACATTTGACATTCATTTGAAATTTGGCCTTTGAACTTTGACATTTTAAGAGAAATCGGTTGAAGATGCTCAAGTTAGGAATTACTAAAAACAATTAAAAGGGGGAGAGAGATGTCATTTACACGATTTGGTCGGACGATTCGGAAGATCGGTGTGATCGGATCGGGTAACATCGGTCCGGATATCGCACTTCACTTCAGCCAGAACCTCCACGCTTACGGCGTGCCGGTGGTGGTGGTGGACATCCTTCAGACGGCCCTCGATGCAGGCTCCAAAAAGGCTGAAGCGAAGATGGCCAAGGCCGCGGAGAAAGGGATATTCAAGAAAGAGATGGCTGAGGCGGTCTTTAAGAATATACTTTTCACCACCGATTACGGGAAAATCGCTGACGCAGATTTTGTGATTGAAGCCGCCTTTGAGAGAGCGGATGTCAAGCATAAGATCTTTGATCAATGCCAGGAGGCCTGCCCAAAAACGGCCATTTTCGCTTCCAACTCCTCACACATGGAGCCCGAGGTAATCTTTCAAAAGATGAAAGATAAAAGCAGATGTTTGGTCATCCATTACTTTTTCCCTGCGGAGAGAAACATCCTGGTTGAAATTGTTCCCGGAAAAGATACGGATTCTGCACTGACGGAATACTTGATGAAATTGTATGAATTTATCGGTAAGGCTCCGATCAAAGTAAAAAGCCGCTATGGTTATGCAGTCGATCCTATCTTTGAAGGCCTTTTTGAAGCCACAGCCCTAACCGTCGAAAAAGGACTGGCGAATGTTAAACAGGCGGATGTGATCGTCCAGAAAGCTCTTGGAATGGGCGTGGGTCCATTCACCGCTCATAATCTGGCAGGAGGGAACCCCATCACCCAGCATGGTCTATCCGAAATGAACTCAAAGATCATGCCCTGGTATCGTTCTCCCAAGACACTGGATGATCAGGTGAAGTCTGGAAAACCCTGGGAAACCGCAGGAAAAGGAGAGACCGTAGAATATACTCCTGAGACTTATGAGGCGGTTTCGAGTCGGGTCATTGGAGCTTATTTCGGAATGGTCTGTGAAATTGTTGAAAGCGGTATTTCCAATATCGGCGACCTGGAGCTGGCCATGGATGCCGGACTGGTTCTGAATCCTCCCTTCTCCATGATGAATAAGATGGGTGTAAAGAAAGCCCTTGAACGGGTTGAAGCCTATGCTAAAGAGAATCCCGGATTCAAGGTGGTCGATATCCTTGTCAAACAGGCGGCCTCGGGCCAACCCTGGAAGATTCCGGTCGTCTTCAGAGAGGACAACGGAGAAGTAGCCGTCGTTAAAATCCGAAGGCCAAAGGTTCTCAATGCCCTTAATGCGGATGTGTTTGAACAGCTCAGGGAAATCTTTCTCGGTATTCAGAAAGACCCCAAAATCAGGGGGGCAGTGCTAACCGGATTCGGGACAAGGGCATTTGTTTCGGGGGCGGACATCGGAATGCTGGCCGCTCAAAAGACACCGGAGGAAGCCGAAGCCTTCTGCCTGAAGAGCATGGCGGTTCTGAATCTGATTG
>DYHU01000038.1:0-6051 GCA_020724025.1 Syntrophorhabdus sp.
GTCATGCCCCCTTCCTTGTGCCCAGCCACCTGACTTATGGGACACGGTCAGCTTAATAAAGGGGGGAGAGGGGGGTTAAAGATATTTCCCGATGATCGGTTCCAGATCCTTCTTCGTCTTTTCAGGGATGTATTTCTTCCCCGTGATGAGGGCATGTTTCAATGCCTCCGAACAGATGCAGTCCCGTTTTTCAGGAAGGTGTTTGATTGCATGTCGGATCGCACTTTTGGCGGTCTTGGTGCTCTGGGCAAGAATTCTCAGGACTTCTCCGATGGAAACATCGCCCGCCTCCTGATGCCAGCAGTCGTAGTCGGTCGCAAAGGCGATGGTGGCGTAACAAATTTCAGCCTCACGGGCAAGCCTTGCCTCCGGAAGATTGGTCATTCCGATGATATCGACGCCCCAGGAACGGTAAAGTTTTGATTCGGCCCGTGTTGAAAATTGGGGTCCTTCGATACAGATATAGGTTCCCTCTTTATGGACCGTGGCCCCCACTTCCTCTCCGGCTCTCCCAAGAATCCGACTCAGGGTAGGGCAGACCGGATCGGCAAAGCTGATGTGGCAGACCACTCCATCGCTGAAGAAGGTGTTGGGACGTCCCACGGTTCGGTCGATGAATTGATTGGGAATGACCATATCCCCCGGATGGATGTTCTCCTTCATGGAGCCGACCGCACTGACCCCAATGATCCACTGAACCCCTAACATCTTCATGGCGTAGATATTTGCCCTGAAATTGAGTGAGGAGGGCTGGATGCGATGGCCTTTTCCATGTCGGGGCAGAAAGGCAATTTTCATTCCTTCGAGGCGACCCACTACAATGGAATCCGAGGGACTTCCAAAAGGGGTTGTTAAAGAGACCGTCTGAACCTCCTCCAGACCCTCCATCTCATAGAGACCCGATCCACCGATCACACCCACCATCTTTTCAGACATGCATATCCTCCTCCATTTTTTCAAAATGTTAATTGATTTCTGGGACTCTGTCAAACAAGAGAAACAGGGAATTACGTCTCCCCGGCTGTTGATCCTTGATGAACTCGTAAAAAGTTGTCATTCCCGTGAAAACGGGAATCCAGAAAATTCCAACTACATGAAAAGACTGTCCCGCCTTTGGCGGGACTGCTTGCGCAGGAATGACAGAAAATGGCCTTTTAAGACTTTTTACGAGACAATCATCTTTGGAATTAGGTGTTGCATTCACCTACTATTTGGTGTAGACATATTGCATTGGATAAGGGAAGCCACAGATTTGGAGAACGAGGCCAATCCAAATTGATCATACTCGCTACTCAGAAAATAACCCAATTATCTCCCTCTCCCTTGGTGGGAGAGGGAAGGGGTGAGGGGGAAGACACCCTATTCATCCCCACCTCAATCCTCCCCCATCAAGGGGGAGGATAATACTTGCAAATTTTCATGGTTCGAGGGTGACGCCCCCGTCATGAAAGATTACCTTGAAGCAAGAGAAGCATGTAAATCGTTAGGCGGGGTCAGCGAATGAAGGAGATAATGGTCTAATGTCTAAGATTACAGGGATTTTACAGAAAAAAGAAGAAAGAAGAGCGAAGCTGCAACGATCGCTGAACTCTATTGTGCAAAGTTTGAAAGAAATGGGGGCCCCAAGGATCATTCTTTTCGGTTCACTCGCGAGCGGGGATGTGGATGTAAATAGCGATCTTGATCTGTTTGTCCTCATGCCATCGGCAAAGACTGGCAAAGAATGGACGGATATCATTTATAGCACCGTTGAGAAAAAAGTTGCTTCCCACATTATTGCCTTTAACCAGGACGAGTTCCGGAAAGAATTACCCACAAGCAGTTTCTTAGAGAATATTATGAAGGGGAAAGTGCTTTATGAAAAGGCCGCATAGAGAGGAATCACTCCGATGGCTCACTCAAGCGCAGGACGAATTTCAGGATGCCGATGATTTGTACTCCATACCAACCCGTTATCCTAACGGACTTCCAGGGAGTGTCCCTTCGAGATACTTTGATGATCCCAAAGAAGCCGAAGAGGCAATGGAGCTTGCGAAAAGATTAATTGGACTTATTGAGAAAAAGATAATGGAAGGAGATATTTCTTTAGATAGGTAAGTTGAAATTTGACCCTGCAGACATTCAGGAGGGAAAGGAAAATCTCCTTTCAATATATCCAGGGGAATACCCTTAACAACTTAAATTTATTGGCAGAAAAAGGCGTTCGATTACGCATGGCTTCGAAATATTTTTCTTGACAAAAATGGCAAATGGTGTAGCATAAAATTGGGTTTTAAGGATTGAATGGATCAGGTTCGTATTTTAAATTTCAACAGTGGAAATGGCTTTTACTAGTTCTATTGGACTTAAGGTCTACCCACTGTCTCCGCCTGACCAACTAAAATAATAATAATCAGCGAAGGCCGTGAGTAGACGGAATAATCCTCACGGCCTTTTGTATTTTGGGCCGTGAGAAAATGATGCTCACGGTTCTTTGTCTAACCCCATTTGTCCAAAGTTGGGAGAATGGGACAGAAATAGAAAGGGGGTGAAAGGTTTATGTATTTCATAACTTTTTCGGAAAAAATGGGAACCAATGGATCAGAAATCGCCAGGAGGGTCTCGGACCAATTGGGGTATCGTTTCTATGATACAGGAGCTATCGAGAATGCCGCACAGGAAATGGGGTTTCTTCAAGATGTCAAAGAGATAGATGAAAAGGTGCCATCGTTATTTGAGAGGCTCTTTTCACATAAACCGGAGATTTATTTGGATCGCCTTAACTCGGTTATTTATGAATTGGCAAGCCGGGGGAATGCAGTATTCCTTGGAAGAGGAAGTTACATTCTTTTAAGAGGCTTCAAATGTGCTTTACATATCAGGGTGGCGGCATCTCTGGAAAAACGCATTCAGAACTTGATGGGAAGAGGTTTTCAAAGGGAAGTGGCGATCAAGGCAATACACAGAAGTGATCATGAAAGAGGATCTTTCGTCCAATTTGCATTTGGAGTGGATTGGGAGAACCCTGATCTTTACGATATTGTGCTCAATATGGACAATCTGACCTTAGATTTAGCATCCGATATCGTTTTGCAAACGGCTCGTTCTGAAGAAATCAAGGCTCGCTCGTTAGATGCGATGAAATCTCTGGAGATGATGGGTCTGACCAGAAGAGTAGAGGCCGTCCTCATCGAAGCCGATTTTCCGCCAACATTTGTTTCCGTTTCTGTTTTGGAGCCAGGCAAAATTCAATTAACCGGGTTTGTGGGAAATCAAACGGACAGAGCCAGAGCGGAGAAGGTCTTAAAAGGAGTTAAGGGTATAACATCCATAGACAATAAAATACAGGTTATCGAACCGCATAAATACCCTGCTTGAAGAGTAGGATTATCGAAAGGGTCAGAGTTCTTTGAAGGAAACGCAGAACGGAAAGGAGGGGAGCAAAGATGATCTCAACTGAAATCCTAAAGGGTTTTAGACTATTTGGTGAACTGAGTGAGGCCGAACTAATCCAAATAGCAAAACTTTGCCACGAACGCACCTACGAGGATGGTTCAGTCATTTTCACTATCGGTGGTTCAGCAAAAGACGTCTATTTGTTGAAATCGGGAAAGGTCGATATCCAGATTGAGTTCAAGATTTATGAAAATGAAGTAAAAACGACTATCTATACTGTGGGAAAAGGTGAGATTTTTGGCTGGTCAACTCTGGTGCCACCCCACAGGTTAACTGCATCAGCCCGATGTCAAGGAAAATCCGATGTCATCACGATCAATGGGAAAGACTTAATGGAACTTCTTGAGAGGGAAAGAAATATTGGCTATGTGGTAATGAAAAACTTGAGTGCCCTTGTCAGTTCAAGGCTTGCCTCTACCACCATAGCCTTACGTCACGAAATTCAGAAGCTGGCCCAAAAATAATTATCCATGTGGGATGGCCAATATTTTCATTTAAAAGTGGGAAACCATCACCCAAGGCAAAATATGATATTATTTATAAGTTTTTCAGCCAGTCATATTCACTGGAGGAGATTTTATGAAAGCAGTGATTGTATTTACCGGGACAGGGCCTATTTTAATCTTATCCTCTTACCCTTCGATTGATGACCCAAATTTTGTGAATAAGTTGATGGGGGTATGCACTTGACTCCGGTAAATTTATCCTAATTCATTGATTTATAATGATTTTTTCTGGTTTTTTGAGTTTATGTCGCCATTTCGGCATAAGTATTTGAAAAGATTTGGTTTTTAAAAATTGAACAGGAGTCAAGTGCATACCCTTGCATACCCTCATAAGTTGAAATCAAAGGGGCTAAGAAAATTTATCTCTTTCGAGGTTCCCATCGATCAATGTAAGGATCTCTATGGTTACAGCTACATGGACATCATGGAGGACCTACAAAAGACAGATGATATGAGGGTCTTGGACTTCGACGGGCATCATATTTTTAAGAATTTCTCCTTAAAAAAGATGGGAATGCCTTTCATCTTTGATGAGTAGGCTAATAGGTTAATGATTTTAGTAGACCCATCATCGTGAGATGAATTTATAACCATTTATCGTTTAAAATCGTCAACCAGACCTTTTTGCCTGGAGCTGGCCGCAGGCGGCTGAAATATCCGCCCCTTTGCTTGCACGGACGATGGCGTTCATTCCGCCTTTCATCAGAATCTCTTGAAACCGTCTCACCCTTTCTTCGGAGGACCTTTTGAAGGGGATCCCCGGCGCCTCATTGAGGGGAATGAGGTTGACCTTCGAGGGAATCGCCTTCAAGATTTTTAGCAGTCTTTTTGCATCCTCCGGCGAGTCATTTTCACCCTCGAGCAGGACATATTCGAAGGTGATACGGGCTCGGGGTTGAAGCGGAAATTTTCGGCAGATTTCAAGGGTCTTTTTTAAGGGGTGGAGGCGATTGACGGGCATGAGACGGCTTCTCGTCTCTTCATCCGAAGCATTGAGAGAGACGGCGAGACGGAATCGGACCTTCTCCTTCGAGAGTTGCTCCAGCTGGGGGAGAAGTCCCACCGTGGAGAGGGTCACTCTTCTTGATGAGAATTTGAATGCCTCAGGGTAAGTCATCAGTCCGATTGCCTTTAACGTATTCTCGTAATTGGCCAGAGGCTCCCCCATTCCCATTAAGACGATATTGGTGATCGATGACCCGTCAGGCAATAATTGCTTCACGGATAAAATCTGGTTCAGAATCTCGGAAACGGTGAGATTTCTCTTCAGGCCATTTCTACCGGTGAGACAGAACCGGCATCCCATGGCACATCCAGCCTGAGTCGAGAGGCAGAGGGTCAGACGGCTTTTATCAGGGATGAGGACGCTTTCGATCCGGTTTCCATCTTCAAGCTGAAAGAGAAATTTTTTTGTTCCGTCCCTGCTCTGTTCGATCCGGAGCGGGCGGAGGACAGAGATGAAGCTGACCTGACTCAACTCCCGACGGAATTTCTTCGAAAGATTAGTCATCTCATCGAGGGAATGAGCCCCTCTCTGATAGAGCCATCTCAGGAGCTGGGTGCTCCGGTATCGCTCTTTTCCGAACGAAGCAGTGAAACTCTCCAGCTCCGCCGGGCTCAGATTCTTCAGATTGACCTTTTCCGCTTTCAAGATGAAAACATCTCCAGGGCATTGAAGAAATACCCGATTTCAAAGGCGGCGGTTTCAGGCGCGTCAGACCCATGAACAATGTTTCGTTCGATATTGGCGGCAAACTGACGCCTCAGGGTTCCTTCCTCAGCCTTCTTGGGATCGGTGGCTCCCATTAATTCCCTCGTTTTCGAGATGGCCCCATCCCCTTCGAGGACCATGACCACAGAGGGTCCGGAGGACACGAAGACGGTCAGACTCTCAAAGAAGGGTTTGCCCCGGTGGACCGCATAGAATCCCTCTGCCTCCTTCTTATCCATCCAGATCATCTTCAGTCCTATCACCTTCAGGCCGCGCCCTTCAAAGCGTTTGATCACCTCTCCGATCAGATTCTTACTCACCCCATCGGGTTTGACAATTGACAATGTCCGTTCCATTGAATCCTCCTGTCCAGCAGATTGTCTTTCTATAATCTATCTT
>DYHU01000038.1:6151-19906 GCA_020724025.1 Syntrophorhabdus sp.
TGTCCGTTCCATTGAATCCTCCTGTCCAGCAGATTGTCTTTCTATAATCTATCTTCCCTAAATCTTGCTTGTCAAGACTGGTAGGGGGAATTTGTAGGGGCAATTCATGAATTGCCCCTACACGTCTTCATCCGATCCTATAACTGCCCGGTTTGCCCGATTATTAACAGGCGGAATCATTGACAAGAAAGGATGGATTCGACTATACATAAAGATATTTTTGAAAGGAGAATTCGATGGAGGAGAAACAGGCGAGACCTTATGATGTGATCATGATCGGAGGAGGTCCCGCTGGTTTGACTGCGGGGCTTTATACTTCTCGGGCAAGGCTCCGGACCCTTTTAATTGAGAACGGCCTCTTCGGAGGCCAGATGACGACCACGGAATTGATTGAGAACTACCCCGGTTTCCCGCAGGGGGTGAGCGGTGAGGAGTTAAGCCGCCTCATGGAGGAACAGGCGAAGAGGTTCGGAATGGAGGCCATCAGTGACGAGGTGGTGGAAGTCGGTTCAGGGAAAGACCTGAAAAGGGTGAAGACCTATGAAGGAGAATATCTCTGCCGTGCTCTCATCATCTGCACTGGCGCGGAATACAGGAAATTGGGTGTTCCGGGGGAAGAGAAGTTTAAGGGCAGAGGAATTTCCTATTGTGCCACCTGTGATGGAGCCTTCTTCAGGGATAGCCGGATTATTGTCGTAGGCGGCGGGGACTCGGCGCTCACCGAAGCCCTTTTCCTCACGAAGTTTGTAAAAGAGTTGATCATCATCCATCGCAGGGACGCCCTCCGGGCGACAAAGATCTATCAGGAGAGGGCGCTCAACAATCCGAAGATCAAATTCCTGTGGAATTCTGTGGTCCAGGAAATCAAAGGAGATAGTGTGGTTCGCTCTGTCGTGGTGAAGAATGTGAAGTCAGGGGAAGTGAAAGAAGTGGAGACGGAAGGCGCTTTTCTCTTCATCGGGCTTATACCGAGGACTCAATTTTTAAAAGACCTGGTTCAACGGGATGAAGCAGGGTATATCGTCACGGATGAGAATTGCGAAACTTCGGTTAAGGGCATCTTTGCCGCAGGGGATTGCCGGAAGAAACTCCTGCGTCAGATTTCGACTTCCGTGGGAGATGGGGCAACGGCGGCCTTCGCCGCCGAGAAGTATCTGGAGGAAGGATAATTGCCAATTGTCAATGTTCAATCGTCAATGGGCAATGCTGATGGTTAAATCCATACCCATCTTTATTATCCTCTTATTGGGGATGCAGGCCGTCCCGATCACTTCTATCGGCGAAGAGATCAATCAGGAGGGATGGTCTCCTCCGGATTTGAGGAATCTTATCCCGTATTCCGTTTCGATCAAGAGGGTGGATGGAGCGGAGAAGGTCGTTGAGAGATTCCATACCCCTGATGGAGGTCATGTGGCCAGAATCAGTGGCAATGGAAAGGTATTTGCCTATGCAGTGGACAAAGACCGTGAACCTCCGATCGATTACCTTCTCCTGGATCCGGACGGTTCCGGAAGGTTTACAAAAAGATTGAAACCCGATGAAATCTACACGATTCCAGAATGGGTTTTTCGTTAACACTTCCCCCTGTCAAATTTTTCATTTTACGGTCAAAAAAAGTCAATATTTATTCTTTACGAAATCCCTCTCTTCAATAAACTCTTTTGAATTCAACAGGTTTAGTTAATAAAACTTATTTGGCATTAAAATTGCTGAATATATAAGCAGGGGAAAAATTAAATAGTGTCGATAAAGCCAAACCACGAGTAATCGTGGGACGGAAAGCCACGCCTGCGTGCCGAAACGCCTGCCTACCGCAGGCAGGCAAAATAGCATGCGGGAGTGCTTGTAAGCCGAAACGCTTGCCTAATATCGGCTGGCACTACGGCGTGCAGGCACGGGTCCCGATTTTCGGGATCGCCGGGTTGCCGAAACATCTGACTGACGGCAGACAGGCCTGTTCACCGTCATCATGAACCTGTCAACCGCCAGAACGGAGGAAATGTTGAGGGCCCGTGGCTTCATCTGACACGGGCCTTTTTACTTGGCCCTCATTTCATGGCGAGAAGGTGATGAGGATGTCGATTTTAAAAAGATGCTCCTTTTATCGGGAATACGGAAATCCGAAAGAAAACAGTTTCAGAGGGTATTGCGACCTTGACCATGACTGGATTATTTGCAGTGGGGATATTCAATGCTGTAAAAAAGTGGACCTCCTGAGAAAATATTTACTGGAGGAGAAGAGGAAAGAGAGAGGTGCAAGATGGTAGAGGAGAAGAGATGCCCCCTTTTCAGAAAGCCGGAGAGCCTGGGCATAGGGATAGGCATCGGTTATTGCGACATCGATAGCGGCAGCACGACCTGCGAGGGAGATGTGTTGTTCTGCGAAAGGCCCGATGCCCTCAAGAAATATCTCCGGTCGAAACTGAATGAACTGGAGAAGAAGGAGAAGTAAGGAAAGGGTAGAATCTTAAGGATGGAAGAGCTATCCATGAAAGGCCTTCCTGTATCAGGAAGGCCTTTCTTATTTCGGTATCTCCTTTTTTATGTTATGATTACAAAAAACACGTATCAATTTAGGGTTTTGAAAAATCCTTTTTCACAGTTCCTGAGAAAGCCGGGGATTTAGATTCGATAGGCGGGACATTCCTGTCCCGCCAAAACGGGGTTAGAAAACCCCGTCTATCGTGGTTGAAATAGATCGCTATTTTAAAAGAAATGAAACTCTTTTCGAAAAGCTAAAGTGTTACAAAAAGACAAGCATGACAGATGAATGAGATGGCTCAGAACGGGAGGAGGTGAAAAGAGATGAGAGAGAGCGTGGAAAAGGCATTGGAGATGATTCGCCCCGCCCTCAGGGCGGATGGTGGAGATATCGAATTGATCGATGTGGTCGATGGAGTGGTCAAGGTGAGGTTGACCGGCGCCTGCGGAGGATGCCCGATGTCACAGATGACCCTTAAGATGGGCGTGGAGAGGATCCTGAAACAGCAGGTTCCGGAAGTGAAGAGTGTGGAGACAGCATAACTTGGCCATAGTAAACCCCGTTAGAAATTCCGGCGGGGTGTTAAACCCTGCCGGAATTATTCAGAAATGGTATCAATTTAGCGGTTTTAAATAAACTTTTTAAAATCCCTCCCCACCTCCCTTTGCCAAAGGGAGGAGAAACATTTCCCCCTTTTGACAAATGGTTCGACATGCTCACCATCCTGAGCTTGTCGAAGGAGGGGGAGTAAGGGGGATTAGACAACCTTTTTTAAAGAGCTAAAGTGTTACCTCAAATGTAACCTCTCTTTTTTTCAAAAAAGTAATTAACATTAGCCCAATCGAACTCACCAATCCGATAAACGACAGAATCAAATAAACCACTTGAAAAAAAGGATGGCCTCTCCTATGATAAACAAAAAAGTCGAAGGAGGAGTGAGATGATGAGAAGATGGAAGAGTTTTTTCTGGGCAGGAATGATTCTTTTTCTTGTTATGGGAGCCTATGGGTGCGGGGACCTCTTCTCCTTTCGGACCATTCGTGAGAGAGAACCGGAGAAGAAACAGCCGATCGCCACATCCTATCGATTTGAGGATATCCCATTGCCGCCGGGGATGAACCTCAACAGGAAGGAGTCCTTTGTCTATGAGACAAAGGAAACCCGGACCGGCCTTCTGGTCTATGAGGGAAAAGGGGAGATGGAGAAGCTGGCCAACTTCTTTAAGGAACAGATGGTGAATTATAAATGGAGGCTGGTGAGCAATTTCGAACTCCACAATGTGATGCTCACATTTATCAAAGAAGGATGGAGCAGTGTCATCTACATTATCCCTCAGGATGACGACACGAAGAGGATCGAAATCCGGGTGGGTCCCATAGAGATTAAAATCCTTCCCCCGTCAAAATAAATTTTACATGATGGGTTTGTCACCCGCAAGCAATGAAAATTAAAGAAATATCCCCTCCCCCTCCGATGGGGAAGGGTGAGAGTGGGGGTGAACAATTGAAATCATATCCCCCTCACCTCAATCCTCTCCCACAAGGGGAGAGGAAGTATTTTCTACGTAATTCAAAGTTACAAGGTTTAATTGACTGAGATGGCCGATACCCTCCATTTAGAATCTCCTGCGAAGGTCAATCTGAGGTTGGAGATCCTCAAGAAAAGGGAGGATGGATACCATGAGATCAGGACCATCTTCCAGAAGATCAGCCTTCACGATACGCTCCATTTCTCCTTGAAGCGAAGCAGAGGGATTCGGATTACGACAGACCATCCCGGCCTTCCGACCGGAAAAAGGAATCTGGCCTATCAAGCGGTCCGGTCCATGCTGGAGAGATTGGATTATAAAGGAGGGGTTGATGTCGCAATTGAAAAAAGGATTCCTCTCGGGGCCGGACTTGGAGGGGGAAGCAGTAATGCGGCCACCGCTCTTAAGGCATTGAATGAGCTTCTGAAGATGAACCTGAGCAGAAAGGAGTTGACGGAGACAGGAGCAAAGATCGGGGCAGATGTTCCTTTCTTCTTATTTGAGGGACATGCCATCGGTTCAGGGATCGGAGAGAGATTGAGAAAAATTACACTACCTACATTATGGTACATTCTCATCCATCCGGATTTTGAGGTATCAACCCGCTGGGCTTACCAAAATTTCGTATTGACCCATTCGGCGGCGCCAAGTCCCCCCTTTGAAGGCGAGGTGAAGAAGCGGCGCTCAGGGTCAACCCTGAGCAAGCCACAGCATCTATACTGGGGAGTCGAAGGGTTGACAAAAACGAAATATCATTTTAATCTTCATGGGTTATTAAAATCGCCGAACGGGGTTGTGCGCCTCCTTCAGAACGATCTGGAGGGGGTTGTTTCCACAAAACATCCGGAGATAGCCTTGATGAAAGGAATGCTTATTTCGGTCGGGGCGATGGGAGCCATGATGACCGGAAGCGGGCCGACCGTATTCGGCCTCTTCCCGGGGGAGAAAAAGGCAACCGAGGCGTACCAGCAGTTGAAGAGGAAGGTCAGGGGAAGAGGCTGGGAGGTTATCCAGGTTCATAGCATGCCTTAAAAAAAATATCGAAATCCGAAGCACGGTCTCATGGTCATCAGAAGATCAGGATATCAGGTTGTGGGTATCAGGATATAAGGACATCAGGTTTAGTCATTCTTTTTTCTTTGATTCTCCCTGGTACCCTGATGTTCTGATGCTCTGCATCCTGATATTCTGGTTTCCTGATTCCCTTTCGGGATTCGATATTCGAGTTTCGGATTTATGGTTTAAGATTGGGGTGTCGTCAAGCGGTAAGACACAGGTCTTTGGAACCTGGATTCGGAGGTTCGAATCCTCCCACCCCAGCCAGAAATTTAAATGGGAAGTTGGAAGTAGGAAATAGGGAATAAAAAATATATTCCGTTAATACTTCCCATTTCTCATTTCCGATTTTCCATTTCCAAGCAGGGGGATTCCATGGTGAGGAGGAGGGTGATTTTGGAGGAGGACAAAAACCTTGACTGGCTGAAGATCTTCACTGGAAATTCGAATATCAATCTGGCGGAGGAAGTGGTCAAGAATCTTGGCACGGCCCTCGGTAAGTCCTTGGTGAAGAATTTCAGTGATGGAGAGATCAATGTCGAGATTGATGAGAGTGTCCGAGGGATGGATGTCTTCGTGGTCCAGTCGATCTGCCATCCCGTAAACAATAACCTGATGGAGCTTCTCATCCTGATCGATGCGTTAAAAAGGGCCTCCGCCGAAAGGATTACCGCGGTGTTACCCTACTACGGATATGCGAGACAGGACCGGAAAGTTTCGCCTCGGGCGCCGATCTCCGCCAAATTGCTTGCGGATCTGATCACCACGGCAGGCGCCTCCCGGATCCTCACGGTCGACCTTCATGCCGGCCAGATCCAGGGTTTTTTTAATATCCCCGTGGATCACCTCTTTGCCGCCCCTGTGCTTTTAGAATATTTAAAGAAGTTGAAGAACGATCTGGTGATTGTCTCTCCGGATGCAGGAGGTGTGGAGAGGGCCCGGGCTTACGCAAAGCGGTTGAATACCTCGCTGGCCATCATCGATAAGCGGAGGGAAGGTCCGAATGTCTCGCAGGTGATGAATATCATCGGAGATGTGTCCGGAATGGTCGCTGTTCTGGTGGATGATCTGGTGGATACAGGGGGGACGTTGGTCCGTGCGGCCTATGCCCTGATGGAGAAAGGAGCAAAAGCCGTCTATGCATGTTGCACCCATCCTGTGCTTTCGGGAAGGGCGGTGGAGATCCTTTCCGGGTCTCCCATCGAGGAGATGATTGTGACGAATACCATTCCGTTGCGGGAAGAGGCAATGGCCTGCCCCAAGATTAAGGTCCTTTCGGTATCGAGCCTCCTCGCAGATGCCATTCGAAGGATCTATGAAGATGAATCGGTAAGTTGTCTCTTTGTCTGAAACGAATTCAATCACGTGTTGGTGAGTCGTGTTTGTGAATCGTGACCGATACTTCACCATCACCCATCACCAGCACGAATCAAAAAAGGGAGTGAACCTATGGAAAGACCTGTTTTAAAAGCGGAAATGAGAGAGGGAACGGGAAAAGAGATGGCAAAAAAATTGAGAGCGAGAGGGTTTATCCCTGCCATCTTCTATGGAGCCCATACCCAGACGATTCCTCTGATCGTCGATCCTAAAGAATTATCACATACCCTTCAGACCGAGGCAGGAGGGAATGTGCTAATCGACCTTGAAATCAGGAAGGGCGACCAATCCGAGCGAAAGGTCGTGATGGTCAAGGAACTCCAGTTTGATTATCTTCAGAAGAGAGCCCTGCACACCGACTTTTATGAAGTGGCCATGGATGTGATGGTCACGGTGGAGATTCCCATCCATCTCGTCGGAAAACCGGAGGGGACGAAGATGGGAGGCATCCTTGAGCAGGTCCGGAGGGTCATCGAGGTTCAATGTCTCCCGGGAGAGATTCCGAAGAGCATCGATATCGATGTCAGTTCTTTAAAAATCGGCGATTCCGTCCATGTCAATGACATTCAGGTGGAGAAGGCGAAGATCTTATCGGACACCAACTTCACTATTGCCACCGTGGTTCCACCCATAGCGGAGGAGAAGAAGGTGGAAGAGGTAGCCCCCGCAGAAGCAGTTGAAGGAGCGGAGGTAAAAGAGAAGGAGGAGAAAGAGTAATCGAATGTGAAAATCATTGTGGGACTGGGAAACCCGGGGGTTCGTTATCAGGAAACCCGGCATAATATCGGATTCCGGGTGGTGGACCGGCTCGCCGAGATAAACCATATTCCTCTCTCCACGAAGCGCCATCAAACACTCTACGGAATAGGATCCATCGATTCCCCAAAAGTCATCCTCATCAAACCGATGACTTTTATGAACCGGAGTGGAGAGGCGGTCAAAAAGGCGCTCCATTTTTTCCGCTCCGGTCTGGAAGATTTGATCGTCATTCATGACGATCTGGACCTTTCCCTTGGGAGGTTTCGCTTCAAAGTGAGGGGAGGAGATGGGGGGCATCTCGGAGTACGCTCCATCATCGAGTCGATGGGAGCGAATACCTTTTTGAGGTTGAAGGTCGGCATCGGAAGGCCGCCAAAGGGGGTGGACCCTGCAAGTTATGTCCTGAGTTCCTTTGATCTATCCGAAAGACCCCGTCTGGACGGGGTCCTCGATCAAGCGGCCCAAGCCTTGAAGGTGACGCTTTCGGAGGGAGTACAAACCGCAATGAACCGGTTTCAGAAAAAAATCAGAATAGAGGAGGGTTAGATATGGGATGGATTGGAGTCGCTGGACTGACAGGGGTCATTGCATTGATCTTCGTTTTCTTCACGGCCAAAAGGGTGATGAGACAGGACCCCGGCACACCTCAGATGATTGCAATCTCTGATGCGGTCTATGAAGGGGCTATGGCTTTCTTAAAGCGGGAGTATAGGGCCATTAGCATTTTTGCCATCATCGTGGCCATCTTGCTGGCCATCGGTTTGAAGGGACAGGGATGGCATTTTTCCATTTTTACCGCTCTTTCCTATCTGGTGGGAGCGGGTTGTTCATTGACTGCCGGGTATGTTGGGTTAAGCATTTCAACCAGGGCCAATACTCGAACAGCTCAGGCCGCGACCAGAGGATTTAACCAGGCCATTTCGGTCGCTTTTCCAGGAGGGGCTGTGATGGGGTTGACCGTGGTGGGATTGGGCCTCTTAGCCTTTTCCGGCGTATTTCTAATTTTAGGGAACTTGGCTCCGGGTGGATTGGTAGAGAAGATGACCGAGGCCGCCGGAATCATCGCAGGTTTCAGCATGGGAGCCAGTTCCGTAGCTCTCTTCGCAAGAGTGGGGGGAGGAATTTATACCAAAGCAGCGGATGTAGGGGCTGATCTGGTGGGAAAGGTCGAAGCGGGCATCCCGGAGGATGATCCACGAAATCCAGCGACGATTGCCGATAATGTGGGAGACAATGTAGGTGATGTGGCAGGAATGGGTGCGGACCTCTACGAATCGTATATCGGTTCACTCCTCTCCGGAGTAATCATTGCCGTAAGCACCCTCGCCACGCCGGAACTAAAAATCAAGGGAGTCATCCTTTCTTTTCTCCTCTATGCCGTCGGGATTATCGCCTCCATTCTGGGTGTCTTCTTTGTGAGGACAGGTGAGAAGGCTGATCCCGGAAGGGCTCTTAACAACGGTACCATTTCAAGTGCGGTCTTCTATAGCGTGAGTTCTTTTTTCCTGGTTTTGGCAATGTTCGGATGGGATCTCTCCTATTTCTTTGCAAGCTTCTCAGGGATTGTGGCAGGGATGGTGATCGGCTTTACCGCTTATTATTATACTTCTGGGAGATCGGTTCAAAAACTTGCAAAGGCGAGCACCACAGGCTCCGCCACCACGATCATCCATGGTTTTGCCCTGAGCTGTCAAAGCACGGTTATCCCTCTGGTGGTCATCGGAATCTCCATCCTGATCTCCTTTAAACTGGGTGGTTTCTTCGGCATTGCCCTTGCCGCCATCGGCATGCTGGCCACAACCGGCATGGTGGTCGCTGTTGACGCCTATGGACCCATTGCCGACAATTCCGGAGGCATTGCAGAGATGGCGCATATGGGCAAGGATATCCGGAAGATCACAGACTCCCTGGATTCGGCAGGAAATACTACAGCGGCGATAGCAAAAGGTTTTGCCATTGGATCGGCCGCATTGACCGCCCTGGCCCTTTTCCTCTCCTATACTCAGGTCATGAACCTCTCTGCCATCGATCTGATGGGTGGAGGTGGTTATAAGATTGTGGCAGGCGTCTTCATCGGGGCTATTATTCCTTATTACTTTGCCGGAGCAACCATGATGGCTGTGGGAAGGGCTGCTTTCAATGTAGTGGAAGAGGTGCGGAGGCAGTTCAGAGAGATCAAGGGGTTGATGGAAGGGACAGCCAAGGCCGAATATGCACGGTGCGTTGACATCACCACCGCCGGTGCGCTGAAGGAAATGATTGTCCCCGGAGTGGCCGCAGTGGCGATTCCCATTATATTGGGAAGTCTCCTTGGTCCGGAAGCTCTAGCCGGAATTTTGCTAGGTTCCCTTGCGACGGGTGTTCCCCTTGCGCTTCAGATGGCCAATGCGGGCGGAGCCTGGGACAATGCGAAGAAGTGGATCGAAGAGGGGAACCTGGGAGGAAAGGGATCGGATACTCACAAGGCCGCTGTCGTGGGAGACACCGTGGGCGATCCTTTCAAGGATACGTCCGGTCCCTCGATGAACATTCTCTTAAAATTGATGACCGTGGTCTCGCTGGTCTTCGGTCCGATGATCCTCGTCATTCACAACTGGCTCATCTCACTTTTTTAGCCTAAAAATCCCCCCATTCCCCCCTTTGATAAAAGGGGAGGGCGGGGGGGTTATTCTCCCTTTTCGATTTCCATGAAAATCTTTCCGTGGTGAAAGATCCGCACCCCACCCGTCTCCTCGGAGACGACGATGGCCAGCGCATCGGTCAGGCGGGTAATTCCAGCGGCTGCCCGGTGACGGCTTCCGAGGCCCAAAGGGATTTCGATATTCTCTCCGGAAGCGTCGAGGTGACGGCCTGCCGCAAGGATCACTCCATCTTCACGGAAGATGAAGGCCCCATCGATGGAGGAGAATTCCTTCACGGTCTCTTTCAGACGATGATCGAGGATATTTCTTTCCTCCTCCGGATACCCTTGAAAGGGATTGATCACCATAGGATGAGAGAATTTAAGCGCCTCTTCATGCCTGCCGAGGACGAAGATGGTTCCAACGGACTTCCTTCCCTCCTTCCCCTCAATGGAAATCTCCAGTGCGAGGTTCAGGACGGTCTCGAAGACTTCCGGCCTCACGATCTCTGAGATCACCGGAAGATCGGAGGAGGATAGGATTTCAAACTCCTTTCCAAATTCGAGGATGAGAAGATTATCGAGAGCCTTGGATTGTGGCATGCCGGAAAGGCAGATCCATTTGTCTCCTTTTTGAACGAGACCCTTTGAGAGGGCCTGGATGATTGCCATCTTGATCTGGTTGACCCGGCCGAGGGGAAGGTCAGGAATTCGAAGCACCTTATCAAAAACGGAGAGGGCTTCCTGAAATGAGGTCTCATCTTTGATGGCGAGGATCAGATCGACCTGCTTCTCTTGTCCGATCTTAGCCAGGGCTTCATAATCTTCGACCAGATCAGCATAGAGGAGCACACCCTTCGACTTCGTCTTTTTAACGGCGTTGCAGGCCATCTCCACCATTAGGCGATTCTGTTGTTTCACGGTTTCCTCCCGGAGGCCTGCTTTCGCAAGCCTACTTATCATGCAGGGCTTTATTTTCTTGCCTTTTTATTATACAAATATTGGGAGAGAAATCCACCTAAAAATATCAAAAGGGCAAAGAGAAGTCCAATAGTCATATAGTCGGGTAGTCGTTTAGTCATAAGACTATAGGACTATGAGACTAAACGACTAAGAGACCATTCGACCCGTAGTGAAGGAGGTAGGAATGGGATTTCGTTGCGGCATCGTCGGACTTCCCAATGTGGGGAAATCAACGATCTTCAACGGCCTGACTGCGGCAGGGGCGGAAGTGGCCAGTTACCGCTTCTGCACCATCCAGCCCAATTTGGGCATTGTCCCTGTTCCGGACAGGAGACTGGAGGAACTTGCCGGACGGATCCATCCCAAAAAAGTGACCCCTACGACACTTGAATTCTTCGACATTGCCGGGTTGGTCAAGGGGGCGAGCAAAGGAGAGGGATTGGGGAATCAGTTTCTGGACCATATCCGGAATGTGGATGCCATCGCCCATACCGTTCGATGCTTTGAAAACAGGAATGTGGCCCACGACTTCAGTTCACTCGATCCGGTGAGAGACATTGAGGTGGTGAATACGGAACTCATCCTGGCAGATCTTCAGACTTTGGAGAAAAGGATGGCCAAGGTGGAGAAACTCCACCGGGTAGGCGCTAAAGAGGCCGCCCTGGAATTAGAGGTGTATCATGAGGTTCAGGCGGTGCTGGACAGGGGTCAAATCGCAGGAAGCCTTCATTTTTCGGGAGAGAGGAAGGCGGTCTTTGCGGACCTCCATCTTTTGACTTCAAAGCCTGTCTTCTATGTGGCCAATGTGGATCAGGGGGAATTGAGAGGAGAAGGGGCCTGTTTGAAGGCGATGCTGGATTGGGCACGGAGAGAGGGATTGAGGGTGGTGGTCATCTGCGGCGATCTGGAAGCCGAGATCTCGGAATTGAAAGAGGAGGAGAGGGAGGAGTTCAGAAAGGAACTGGGTCTGGAGGGTTCGAGTTTAGAGAGATTGATACGGATAGGCTACGAGGTCCTCGAACTTGTCACTTTTTATACCACGGTCAGTTCCGAACTCAGGGCCTGGACCGTTACCAGAGGAACTCCCACTCCCAGAGCCGCAGGGAAGATCCACAGTGATATGGAGCGAGGATTTATCCGTGCAGAAGTGGTCTCATTCGATGATTTCATCGCCTGTGGCTCCGAACATCTGGCAAAGGAGAAAGGACTTCTCCGCTCGGAAGGAAAGGAGTATCTCGTTCAGGACGGAGATGTCATTCACTTTCGATTTAATGTATAATTAAACGATATAAATTCGAAGCACGCTCTCATGGACATCAGAAAATCAGGATATCAGGTAGTGGGTATCAGGATATGAGGACATCAGGCTTCGTCATTCTTTTTCTTTGATTCTCCCTGGTAACCTGATGCCCTGATGCTCTGCATCCTGATATTCTGGTTTCCTGATTCCCTTTCGTGAGCAAGGATTTCGATATTCGAATTTCGGATTTACTAAGGATCAACCAATATGAAATTCATTCGATATCTCTTCCATATGATTCCTGTCCTCTGGTCCCTCATCAGGGATATCATTTTCAGGAGCCTCTCCCGGGAGGAAAATCGTCTCCATTATCTTTTCGGAAAAGCCAATGCCTATGACCAGGCCGATCTGACAGATCGGTCCATCCGGATCTATCAGGAGATATTGAAGAAAGATCCTCATTCCATTCCCGTTTTCATGAATCTCGGAGGACTCTCCTTTCGAAGGGGGATGTTTGAAAGGGCCATCCCTTATTATGAGAAGGTGGTCCGCCTTAACCCGAAACACTACCAGGGACACTACTGGTTGGCGGTCTGCTACTGGGAATTAGAACGGTATTATGCGGCCATCAATACCCTGGAGGAAGTCATCGAATTCCTTCCCACCTTTAAAGACGCCCTGAACCTGATGGGCGATTGTTATGAGAGAGTAGGGGAGGGAGCGAAGGCGGAACATTACTACCTGAAGGCGATCAGTGCGGACCCGGATGGGCGGGTCATCCATGGAGGGATTCTGAATCGCTCGATACCTGAAAAGAAGAGGGAGGAAAGGGTAAGACATTAAAAACCGTAACACGTTAGTTCTTTGAAATGAAAAGGGAAGGAACCGGTGTCCCATTGGAATGATTTTAAAATGGGCTAAAAGGTTACGAAAAACCAAAAGAGGGAAATGAAGCCGTTGAGCGAGAGGGAAAGGGAATGGAGGTCGATCGACTGTCCCGAGGGAAAGGGAAAGACCCGGATCATGTGCGAGTGGGAGATCGTTTCGGAGAAAGGCCGGATCCTCAAGAGGGCTCTCAAACAGATCGACTGCCAGAATCCGCGGCTGACCGATTTGGGAGGGGAGGATTGTCACTGGGGGTGCGAGAGGGTTCTTTTAAAGCAGGAAAGATAGTGGCTCTCGCCCTTAATTCGCCTCCTTCTTCGCTTTTTTCTTCGCTGAGAGAAATTTTTCCTCATCCATGATCCGTGGGGATATGCCCTGGAATCCCCCCAGGTTCGGGTCTGGAGGCAGGAGAATCCAGGCGATCCCGAGATCTTTGTCCACCTTGACCACCTTATCACCGGGCTGAAGCTTTTTCATTGTGTTAAGTCTATAGTGAACGACTTTGGAAAGTTGTCACCCTGAGCAGGAGCGAAGGGTCTCATAGCCTTGGGATTCTTCACTTCGTTCAGAATGACCGCAATAAATATGTCAAATTCATTAAGTTTTTAAATATAACGAAACAGAAGGGTTGATTTCAAGCTTCATCTGAAACCCCTTCGATCATTACAAAAGGGACAGCCCCAAAAAAGCGATGGGCTCCAAGGACCGGTTTCAACAAATTCGACAAGTCTTATTCTATATTCTCCTGCTGAATTGGGGAGTTTCGGCAGTCAAGCTCATTTATAGCGAAGTGATCCGCTCCGCCAGCATGAAAGCCGATGGATTCCATTCTTTTTCCGACGGAT
>DYHU01000307.1 GCA_020724025.1 Syntrophorhabdus sp.
ATAGTACTCGCTCCCCCAGGGAAAAGATTGAAATTCGAATTGAATATTTTCAAAGATCGCGGAAAGGGTCTTCAAACATTTGGTCCCTTCTGCGATGACCTCTCCTCCAATCCCGTCTCCCGGGATGACTGCGATGTGATGAATCATTTTCATAAAAAACTTTCTCCCTCTCCCCTGGCGGGAGAGGGTATGGGTGAGGGGGAACTATAGTGAACGTCTTAAGTAATATGCCATGTTTATAGCTGTCATTCTGAGCGAAGCGAAGAATCTCAAGGCGATGAGACCCTTCGCTAACGCTCAGGGTGACAACTTTCTTAAGTCGTTCACTTTATTTCTTCTTATATTTTGTGTATTGATAACCGGCAATGATGATGAGCAGTCCCAACCCAATCAAGTCCGTGATCCAGCCCGGTTTAATCAGGCACAGAGCCCCAATTAATAGAAGGACCCTCTCAATCCATGATGCGCTTTTCAACAACCACCCTTGCACTGCAGCTCCAAGCGCCATCGTCCCTAAAAGGCCTGTAATAATGGCAAGGGTAATGTCTGTCGGACTTCCCACAAGGACCATCGCAGGACCATAGACGAACATATAAGGAATCAGAAATCCAGCAAGAGCAAATTTCATTCCTAACCATCCCACATTCCAGGTCTTTGCATTGGCAATTGCCGCCGCCGCAAAGGCGGCTAAAGCCACAGGAGGGGTGAGCGCAGAGAGACAGGCAAAATAGAAGATGAAGAGATGGGCGGCAATGGCCGGCACTTTAAGCTGAATCAACGCAGGAGCAAGAACGGATGCTGAGATCGCATATGCCGCTGTGGTGGGCATCCCCATCCCGAGGATGATGGCAATGAGCATCGTGAAGATTAAAGCCACCAGAAGATTTCCTCCAGAATAGGTGATGATGATCATCGCAAATTTCATCCCCAATCCGGTCTGTGTAAGGACCCCGACTATAATCCCTGCAGAAGCACAGGTAGCAGCGATCTCAATCGAACCTCTTGCTCCTTTGGCAAGAGTTTCAAGGATGCTTTTTATTCCGAGTCGGCTCGCCTTTCTGACCCAGCCCACAATGATGAGAGAGAGAATGGCAAACATGGCAGACCGGTAGGGAGAATACATCAGCACCATCAGAGAAAATAGGAGGACAACGATAGGAACGAGAAGATACCCTTTTTCTGCCATGATCCTTTTAAAGATAGGAAGCTCTTCACGGCTCATGCCTCTTAAGCCCTGAGAGGCAGAATAAAAATCAATCATCCAGTAGGCGGAGGTATAATACAAGAGTGCAGGGATGACTGCCGCCAATGCTACCTTGGAGTAAGGAATCCCAAGAATCTCTGCCATGAGAAAGGCTCCGGCACCCATGACCGGAGGCATGATCTGCCCTCCTGTTGAATTCATGGCTTCTATGGCTCCAGCAGCGGTAGCACGAAAGCCGCTGGCTTTCATCAAGGGGATGTTAAAAACCCCATCTACCACCACATTGGCCACAGAAGAGCCTGAAGCCGTTCCAATGATGGCGCTTGAAATGATGGAGACTTTGGCTGGTCCTCCCCTGAGGCGTCCTGCGGCACAACGGGCAAAATCGACAAAAAACTTACCTGCTCCAGAGGCTTCTACGAAGGCTCCAAAGAGGACGAAGAGAAAGATATAGTGTGCCGAGGCTAAGATAGGAAGGCTTAATATTCCATCGAGGCTGAAGAGATAGGTCATCATCCTTGGCCATGAATAACCTTTATGGTAAAAAAGACCTGGCATGTAATTACCAAAATAACCGTATAGAATGAAGATCCCTGACAAAATGGCCAGAGGCAATCCTGTCGTCCGTCTGGCCATTTCCACCACCGTAATGACAAAGAGGGTGGAGAAGATGAAATCCAGAGTATTTGGAACCACACCTACTCGATAGATCCACTCATCAAATACAATAAAGATATAGGCGGCAGGCGCCACGGTTAATAGGATGAAAAGATAATCAATTAAATGAAGACGATCTTTGGGTGAGTTCTTCCATCCAGGGACAACAGCGAAGACTAAAACTCCTGCAAAGACCACATGCATGGTCCTGAAATACCAGGGGTCGATGGCACGAATGGTCAAGACATAGATGTGGAACAGGCTCATGGCAAGGCCGATGATGAAGACGGCTATGGATAAGGGGCCTTTAAGTTCTCTTCCCCCGGAGACCTCGATATCTTTAATATGCATCTCCTCAAGTTTATGCGCGACCTCTTTAATATCGACGATTTTTTCCTCATTCATCGCTCTCTCCTCCATTTTGAAGAAAATAACGTGTTCCGTGTCCGTGTCTCGTGACCGTAAGCTATTTTCATTTAAAAAATGTGCGGATGACCGCTTTCTCAACGATTCATCCGCACATCCTTTTCAGCATTTCACATCACGAACCTATTTCAAGATCAATTTGTCCGGGATTTTGATTCCTTTCTCCCGATAGTATTTCACTGCACCAGGATGTAAAGGAATGGGACTGGTGACAATAGCTTCCGGCTTCGTCTCTTTCGCAGACCCATGCGCTGCAATGAGGATATCCACATTTTCGAAGGTCTTCTTGACAACTTCGTAGACAAAATCCTCCGGGGCATCCTTGTGAACGGTCATGTAGTTCCAAACCGTGATGGTCTCCACATCGTTATCCCTATTGCTTTTATAAAATCCCTTAGGAATCACCCCTGTGGCAAAGAGGGGATATTTGGCGATGAACTTTTCAGCATCGGCCTTGGGGATGGACAGGACATTGACCTCATGAGTGGTCTCAATTTCTGTAATGGTCACCCATGGGAGCCCTACCGATTGAGCATTGGCATCAAGCATCCCATCCTTAAGCTGGGAGTTGAGGTCGGCAGACCCCGCATTGACGATTCGCCCAGGTTTCACTCCTGCCGCCTCAAGAATTTTCGGCCAGTAAGTGGCAGGTGTTCCCCCTACCGGACCGACACCAACACTTTTTCCATTAAGGTCATGGATGCTTTTAATTCCAGTTTTCTTCAGGGCATACATCTGGAAATAGGTCGCATACATGGGAAAGATAACTCTCGGATTCTGATGTTTCTTTCCTTTGGCCCAGCCCTCTCCGGTCCATCCTTCCCATACTGGACCAGCAGTTACCATTGCAAAATCCATTTGCTTGGCATCGACCAACTGGGTATTATGAACCGGACCTCCGGTCACCTCCACATTGCCAGGAATTCCCATCTTTTCATGCAGTAATCTGGCAAAACCACCGCCCCAGATAAAGTAGGTTCCACCCACGGGTGCCGCCCCAATAGTTACTGACTTTGGCCAGCCCGGCTTCACCTGGGCCTCGCATAAGCCAAGTGAAAGGGTGATGCTAAAAGCAACGATACTGATGAGAATAAATAACCGTTTCATCTTTAAACCTCCTTTTTGATGATTATTTTGACCCCTCAATATCTATCATTTAGGTCTTCTCTTGTCAATATAAATCCTTTCGAATGTAACATCTCAGTTACGGGAGATAAACGGCTCGTCGTATATGTAACTCAGGGCTTTAGTCCCGCCCTGGCGGGGAAAAATCAGCCCTGAAGGGCTGAGTTACAGGTTATGGTTAAATTAAGCAAACCATAACTGAGGTATTACTCCTGAACGTTAAATGAATCCCTGTTATCAATTCAACTTTTCCGGATGCGGCAGAATGAGGATTTCAGAAGAGGGGCTCCTGAAATCGGATCTCCCGGCCTGCAGGTGGTGAGGAGGTTGACATTGGCCTCTGCCCAGCCGTGGGGAAGGTTGATCACTCCCGGAAGGATGTCTTCCGTAATATGAGCCTTAATTTTAATGGAGTCGATCACACTCTCCACTTCCATCCAATCTCCATCCGCAATTCCATGTTCTCTTGCCGTCTCAGGATGGATTTCAGCAAATGGCTCCGGATGTTTTTTCTTCAATTCAGGGATATGACGGAGTTCGGAGTGGAGATATTCCAGTGTCCGGGCTCCCGTGGTGAGATGAAGAGGAAAGTCCTTTGCCAGTTCAGGTTGAAATAGAAGGCTTTCCCGATGAATGGGGAGGGGATCATGGCCCAGGGATTTAAGGGTCTCAGAGTAGATCTCCACTTTTCCGGAGGGTGTCGCAAAACCTTTCTCCTTATACTGGTCGTATCG
>DYHU01000308.1 GCA_020724025.1 Syntrophorhabdus sp.
CCTTGATTTGAATCCTTCATTTCTTTTAAAATGAAGTGAATGAAAGGCTTTTTTAATCAACTTTTACGAATCGACCTTTCCAATAAAAAGACAACGGTCGAGCCTATTCCGGATTCAATCCTCCGGTCCTATCTGGGCGGAAAGGGCCTGGGTTCTTACCTCCTCCTCAAAGAAAATCCACCGCATGTGGACCCCTTCTCCCCAGAAAATCATCTGATCTTCACTCTGGGTCCCCTGGCCGATACTCCTTTTTATGGCTCCAGCCGTTTTGCCGTCTTCACCAAATCGCCTCAGACCGGGATTTATTCAGAATCCTATTCGGGTGGGAAGATTACCTCTTCGATGAGCCGTACGGGTTATGATGCCATCATCATCGAAGGGAAATCGAATCATCCCATCTTTCTTGAGATCACCGACGAAGAGGTCGTCTTCCATCCCGCCTCGGGCGGGACCTCTCATCTCTGGGGAAAAGAGACTTACGAGGCAGAGGAGGCCATTCTCAAAAAGATTGGGAGGAAGGAGGCTGGAGCGTTGGTCATCGGCCCGGCTGGAGAGAATCTCGTAAAATTTGCCGTCATCGAAATTGAACGCTGGCGTTCCCTCGGAAGGGCGGGAATCGGCGCGGTGATGGGATCGAAGAAGTTAAAGGGAATCGTTTTCTACGGAAAGAAACGGAGGGAGGTGGCCGACCTTTCATCGCTGAAAAGACTGGCGAAGGATTTTAGAGATCGTGTTAAAGACAATCAGATCGTCCACATCTACAAAAAGTATGGGACTCCCATGCTTGTTTCAATCATGAATACCATCGGCGCCTTTCCCACTCAATACTGGTCGAAAGGGACCCTCGAGGGATGGGAAGGAATCAGCGCAGAAAGCCTGATGGAACATTGTGAAGTCACTTCATCAGCCTGCCCCCACTGCTTTATGGCCTGCGGAAAGATTTCTCAAGTCAAGAAGGGAAGGCATCGAGGCCTTCGTATCATGGGTCCTGAATATGAGACCATCTATGCTTTCGGGGGGCTCTGCATGGTCAAATCGATCGAGGAGATCATCTACCTCAACGACCTCTGCGATCGTCTGGGAATCGATACGATCACAGCAGGAAATCTGGCCGCTTTTGCCATCGAGGCTTCCAAAAAAGGGAAGATAAGAGACAAACTCCGTTACGGGGAGGCCGATGCAATCGCAGGGATCTTAAAAAAGATTGCCTATCGAAGAGGAGTGGGAAGGATTCTATCAGAGGGAGTTCGACATGCCGCATCCGTCTGGGGGATGGAGAATGAGGCGATTCATGTGAAAGGTCTTGAGCCTGCTGGTTTTGACCCGAGGGTATTGAAGGGAATGGGGCTGGCTTATGCCACTTCGGACCGGGGCGCCTGCCACCTGAGGGCCACCTTCTACAAATCAGAGCTCTCGGGGCAGATCGATCCTGACCAGATCAAAGGCAAAGCCCGTCTCTTCATCGATTACGAAGACAAGATGACCCTTTTCGATGGACTCATCCTCTGCCGTTTTTATCGGGATCTCATCACCTGGACCAACCTCGAGGAGATTCTTCGGGCGACCTGTGGCCTTACCTTGAAAAAGAAAGATCTGAAAGCAATCGCCTCCGGGATTATCCAATTAGCCAGGGATTTCAACCGGCAAGAAGGAATGACGAAGAAAGATGATAAACTCCCCCGCCGGTTTTTCCGGGAAGTCCTTCAGGAGACAGGGAAAACGATTCAACCCGATGAGCTGGAGGTCATGTTGAAGGAGTATTACCAGTTGAGGGGGTGGGCCTAATTTCTTTACTGTTGGTCAATAAAGGTGTAACATACTGTTTACCTTATAGTTGCATAAACGGATATGGGTAAATTTCTTTACAACATTAAGGTTTAGTAGGATCTCAGAGGGTAGTGATGGAAAAATGGAATGTGGGAATTCTGATCTTCGACCATGTGGAGGTGTTGGACTTCGCAGGACCCTTTGAGGTTTTCTCTTGCACCAGACTCATACCTGGGGCAGAATCGCGGCGTTCCGATGAAAGTGCGCCATTTTGTGTCTTCACCGTCGCAAAATCCGCAGGGCCGGTGACAGCGACCGGAGGCTTGCGGGTGATCCCCGACTATACTTTCGATAATTCACCCCAAATCGACCTTCTCGTCGTGCCAGGTGGTTTCGGAACTCGTTCCCTTCTCACAGATCAGGAGACCCTCGACTGGATCGTTCAAGTTTCAGCAAGGGCCCGGAAGGTCACTTCGGTCTGTACCGGTTCCCTCCTTCTCGCCAAATGCAAACTTTTGGAAAACAAACGAGCCACCACCCACTGGGGCGCTCTTGACCTCTTGCAGTCGCTCAATGAAGGCGTGAAGGTTGAACGGCATCAGAGAGTGGTGGATGACGGAATCATCACTTCCGCTGGCGTAGCGTCAGGTATCGATATGGCCTTTTATGTAGTTGAAATCCTTTTCGGTCGGGAAGTCGCTGATGAAACCGCCCACTGTATCGAATTCCGAAGATCAGAGGTTTGAGCAGTATGATCTCTTTCCGAAGTTTAAAGACAAAAATCATTCTCAGCGTGATCATCGTCGTGGTGGTCATCGAAGGGATTTTTCTCTACCTCAACATCAAGTCCCTTTCTCAGCAGATGATTGACAAGACCGAAGAGGAGGCATTCAACCTCAGCGAGACCATCCGTTTGAGCATCCGTTATGCGATGATTAAAGATCGTCGAGATGAATATCAGCGGATCATCGATGATGTCGCTCAGCGAAGGGGAATTTTGGAGGTCAGGATATTCAATAAGGCCGGGGAGATTACTGTCTCTTCAGATAGGGCTAAAGTGGGAACGGTCGTGGATATGAGGGCTGAGGCCTGCTATGGATGTCACAGAGAAGACGAAGCTAAGGTGCTTCTCCCCTCGGATAGCAAGACCCGGGTCTATCAAACAGAAAAACAGAGGCTTCTCGGTCTAATCAATCCCATCTACAATGAACCCTCCTGCTATCCCTGCCATCCGAAAAACGTCAATGTCCTGGGAGTCCTGGATACGATGATCTCCCTTGAAGAATTTGATAAGGAAAAAGCCCAACTTTATAACCGGATGATGCTCTCGGGTGTCATCAGTGTAATTGTACTCAGCTTTTTGTCGAGTCTGCTTTTCACACGTTTTGTAAACCGACCTATCGATAAGCTTCTCGCCGCTACGAAAAGGGCGGCCCAGGGTGATCTCGATCAAACGGTGGGCATAAAGTCCCACGATGAACTGGGAGAACTCTCTAATTCTTTTAACAATATGATCACGGAACTAAAGCATTCCCGGGATGCCATCGAAGAGTGGACCCAAACCCTGGAACAGCGCGTCCAGGAACGGACTCACAAGCTTCAACAGGTTCAGGATCAACTCGTCCGGGCTGGCAAAATGGCCGCCCTTGGAGAACTGGCCGCGGGAGTGGCCCATGAGATTAATAATCCCCTGACCGGTGTCCTCACCTTCAGTTCCCTGATGCTGAAAAAAACGGAGGAGGCCCATCCCTGGAAAAAGGATCTGGAGAACATCGTCCAGCAGACGACCCGGTGTCGAAATATCGTAAAGGGATTATTAGACTTCGCCCGACAGAGGAAACCTGACAAGAAAGAGTGGGATATCCATGCTCTCATTGATCGGACGCTCACTCTTGTCGAAAATCAGGCCCGTTTCCAGAACATTAAGATAGTGAAGGAGTTAAAGGCCAATATGCCGATGCTCTTCGTCGATGCAGATCAAATCCAACAGGTCTTCATGAACATCATCATCAATGCGGCCGATGCGATGGGGGGAGAGGGTGGCGCCCTGTCTGTCAAAACGGATTTTAATCATGGAATTGCTGAGATCTCTTTCACGGATACCGGATGTGGCATGTCCAAGGAACATCTCTCCAAACTCTTTACTCCCTTCTTCACGACCAAGGAGACAGGAAAGGGAACGGGATTAGGGTTGGCCATCAGTTACGGAATCATTCAAACCCATGGTGGAGAGATCGAAGCGGAGAGTGAGGCAGGAAAGGGATCAACCTTCCGGATCAAACTCCCTGTTGAAAAAAAAGATGGGGAGATAGGGAGATAAGGAGACACGGAGAAGGGGAGATTTTCGGAGGAATATGTCT
>DYHU01000309.1 GCA_020724025.1 Syntrophorhabdus sp.
TGTTAACCATTTGACCCCAAATTAAAATATATTCTTTAAATTCAACTCATTAGGAGTTGTTAGAATTGGTATTATTTTTGCTTTTAGTAAAAACGATGAACTCGTAAAAAGTTGTCATTCCCCCCTGCTTTCGCAGGGGTAAACTTGTCCCCGCAAAGGCGGGGAACGGGAATCCAGAGAATTCTAACTACATGAAAAGACTGTCCCGCCTTTGGGGGGACTGCCTGCGCAGGAATGACAGAAAATGGCCTTTTCAGACTTTTTATGAGACATCAAAAATGGAAGTTCCCGTACTGTTAAAATGAAATCAATGGAAAAAGGTCTGCAATTCTTTCAAAAATTTTTCATTCTCAAGATGGTTTCCCTCTTGGTCGCGCTCTCTTTTTTATACGGGTGCGCGGGGATAAAACCTGAACAGAAGCCCGTTCCTCCTGTTGAAGAAAAAGTTGAACAGCCCAAGAAGGAAGAACCTTCGCTTCCCCAACCCACCCCGAAACCTGCTGAGAAACCTGCCACAGCACCTTCTCCGCCGCCCGTTTCGGAATCTCCAAAAGCGACCCCGCCATCCCAACCATTGCCATCCCCTTCGTCTCCCCTTCGCACAACTAAAATCGTATGGGATTCTGTCAATCTTCGGGAAGGGCCAGGACTCAATTTCAGAGTGATCGGAAATGCTAAAAAGGGAACTTCTCTATCGATTCTCGAAGATAAGGGGACCTGGTTACGGGTTCGGCTGCAGGACGGAAATGAGGCATGGGTAAGCAAGGCCGCCACTTCAGAGGCTCCCAAATCTCCTCCTGCGGCAACTCCAAAGCCCAAACCGATGTGAGGACCGGAACGAAAGATGCTGTTTTGCAAGAAATGCCAGATCGAATATGAGGGGGACAATCGGTTTTGCCCTCAATGCGGAAGCTTCCTGATTAGAAAAGAAGAGGCCCTTCCGGATTTTGATGATCCAGAAAAATCCATCGAAGAAAAACCAAAAGAAAAATATATCTGCCCCGATTGTAAAATCATCTATGAAAAGACAAAGACCTGCATCCGGTGCGGAGCAGAGGTCGTTCTTTTATCTTCCTTTCAGGAAAAAGAGGAGGGCGAAACAACTCGGGAGCCTGAAGTCAAGAGAGAGCCGCCCCAGGTCTTAACCACCCGGGAATGGTTGGAATCGCCGCCTCAACATCTGACCTGCCCGATTTGTAAAAGAGTTTATCTCCGCGGCAAGTCCTGCCTCAAATGCGGAGCAGGACTCGTCCAGCAAGGTCCGCCTCGAGAGGAACAAAAAAGAAAAACACCTCCTCTCCAAGAAGCCAAGAAGCACGAACCTAAATCCCCCTACCCTTCAGAATTCGAAAAAGATCTTTTCCAGGACGAAACACCTGATCAACAAACTTCTAAAAGGACCGTTGCTGAACAGATCAAAAAGGGGAGATTTGTAAGAAAGATAAAAAAAGACTACCCACGGATGTTTTTAAATTGGAGCGGCATCGCCATCATTTGCATTGCGGCAGGGTATTTCCTCTGGTCCACCTATTCCCATATCGTGGCAAAAAAGCCTGATTCCAATATCATCTCTCCTTCTAAGGAGACGGCCTCCTCCCCGGTGCCCGCCTCCTTGGCGATTCCCCCTTCCAGCGCCTCTCCCACGGAGGCGGAAGAGATAGAAAAAATAAGTAACCTTCTCGAGAACATCAGGAAGGCAAATCTCGGAAAGGATATTGATCTCTTCATCTCATGCTATTCAAAGGATTTTAAGGACCGGGAAGGGAAAAAGAGATCGACGCTTGAATCCTGGGAAAATTTTAATTTTCTCGATCTCACTTATGTTCTTGGGACCCATTCGTTATCCGGAAATGTGGCCAGAGCAAGGGTAGAGTGGCTAGCCCGCTTTTCTCCGAAAAGCAGTGGTCAACCCCAGGAAAGCAAAACCGTTCTCGAGGTGATCTTTAAGAAAGAGGATGGAGTCTGGAAGATAGGGGAGATTAAATCGAGTTTATAGCCTTCTTCGATCCTCTACAAATCCTTCTGATCGGATCCGCCCCTGATCATCCAATTCCACATAATAGACAAAAGGGAGGCGAATCCCCGGAAGGAAAAACCTCATGTCCATGAATTCCACCCTGTGCCTTCCATCTCTTGAATTGACAGATTTCACAACGGGAAATCGGGCAAACCAGTAGTAGAACTTGATTCCTTCTGCAGTGAGGGCTTTCTTTATCCATGGAGAGTCGGGCAATTTTTCCCAGGACTGAAAGGGAATACTTCCGGATGGATAATAGAGGCTGTCCAATCTGCTGAAGAAGGAAGCCTGAGGAGAGGCAGATTCGGGAAGTTCCTTCCTCGTCAGATACACAAATCCCTGAAAGATTTTATCTCCTGTCTCCACATAGAGGGCCCAGCGGAAAGGGGAACCGGGTTGGGGCATGGCGGCGATCTGAATGACCTCGCCTCTCAATCCTTTCGAAAAACCCTTAACCTCTCTGAGGGCCTGCCCGTGCTGAAACCAGCAGAAGAGGATATAGGCGGTCAGTCCGATGAGCGATCCCCGGCAGATCCAGGGTGCTTTTCTTTTCAAAAAAAGGCTTGCCAAAAACGGGAGGATTATGATTCCGGAAAAGATCAGGTCAATGATGAAGACGAGGTCCCAGGCAAACCGGTATTCAAAGAAAGGAGAGAAGATCATCGTCCCGTAAGAGGTGAGCAGGTCGAGCAGGACATGACTCATCAGAACAGGAAGACAGATTTTATAAAAACTCCAGAAGTGAGGCCGCTTCGATATTTTAACAAAGAGCCAGCTGAAAAAGAGGGCATAAAAGGGGATGAGAAGTATGGAATGGGTAAAGTCGCGATGGTATTGTAAATAGAATTGGTGGTTGAAGAGGCCGAGGACAAAATCGGAATCCGGAAAAGCCCCCATGGCCAGTCCCGCCACCGTCCCCCATCGGCCGACCTTTTCGTCACCTATGGCCTTAGCAATGACAGCGCCGGTGAGCGTATGCGTGAGGGTGTCCACATTTTTATGATAACTGGAAAGAGAAACTAAGGCAAATCATCATTGGATATGCAGCTCCCTCTTAATATTCTCAGATAACCAGTGCCGAATGAGAGTCTGATAAGGAACCGATTTCATCGTGGCGACCTTTTTAATGGCCTGTATCTGCAAAGGATCAATCTTTATGGAGATATTTTTCAATCTTCTCTTTCTCTTTCCTGACAGGATGTCCCTCCTAAGCGCGGTTTTCAGACTCAACTCAATGGGTTCATCGATGATTTCGTTAATGACACCACGTTTATCATAATATGCAGCGTCCTCAGCTTCTTTAAAAAGCGCTTCTTTCCTCATCTATCCTCACCCCCTTCTGTATATTACAAAGTAAACCCAGAAAATCAAGCCTTTTTATTTTCCCTCTCCCTTGGTGGAACGGGGCGAGAGCGAGGGGGATTACCCTCATTTCCCTCATCGTTGAAGTTTGTGCGTGAGCATTTACTGCTAATGGGGTCTTTCCCTTTTACCGGACAGAGTTTTCATATTGACTTTTTCACCATGCTTTAGTAATTTAAAATCAAAACAGAGGCCATGCATTAATCCCCTTCAACCCTTTAACCATGCTTAGGGTGGGCATATGGTCCGGAGATGAATTGAAGCCCTATTTCTAATAAGGAATGGGTTTTTTTGTTTCATTGACCAGCTCTCTCCGCTTACTCCCTCGCCCTGGACGGGAGAGGGGCGGGGTGAGGGTGAAAAGATTTCAATGGGTTAAGGACACGATCACGTTATTCTCTACATAAAGTAGCGAAGGGATATAAGAATTCAGATAGAAACTCTTTGATTTTGGGTTCTTACAATGGTGGAGGTAAATATCAGGAAAGATCAATTCGGAAGGTTATTCGTTTCCTTCCCTTACGACCCCCTAATCGTTGCAAAGGTTAAGACCATCGAGGGACGCAGATGGCATCCCGTCGAGAAACATTGGAGTTTTCCAAAAAAGGACGGCATCCTTGAAAAGATTTTAAAGGTTTTTGGGGATGAGACCGTCCAGATAGAACCTTTCCTTCAAGGTGACCTTCCGCCCTTGAAGGGGACTGTCCCAGATTTACAGACGGATAATCCCCCCTCGCCCCCCTTT
>DYHU01000039.1 GCA_020724025.1 Syntrophorhabdus sp.
CACCGGTCGGCCCCATAAAGATGAAAGAGCCGATGGGTCGGTTGGGATCCTGCAACCCTGCCCTCGCCCTTCTCACCGCATTCGAAACGGCTACGATCGCATCATCCTGGCCCACCACCCTCTGCTTCAGCCTCTCCTCCATACGGATGAGCTTATCCACCTCTCCTTCTAACATCTTTGAAACGGGGATGCCTGTCCATTTGGAAACGACCTCAGCCACATCCTCTTCATCCACCTCTTCCTTGAGCATCTTCCCTGTCTTCTGAAGTTCGGCAAGTTTCTCATCCTCCCGTTTCTGCTCCTTTTCGAGATGCGTCATCTCACCATATTGTAACTCAGCCAATCTCGAGTAGTCGGCCTCACGCTCCGCCTCTTTCATCATCTGTTTGGTCTTCTCTATCTGCTCCTTGATCTGTTGGATTCGCGAAATGGCCTTCTTCTCGTTCTCCCACTTCAACTTCTTTTCCTGCACTTCATTCTTCAGACCCGTTAGCTCTTCTTCAATCTTCTTCAATCTCTCGACGGAGGCCCTATCCTTCTCCTTCTTCAGGGCCTCCCGCTCAATCTCCAACTGCATCACCCTCCGCTGGACCTCGTCAATCTCCATGGGCACGCTGTCGATCTCGATCCTGAGCCTCGATGCCGCCTCATCGATCAGATCGACTGCCTTATCCGGAAGGAAACGGTCTGAAATGTATCGGTGGGAAAGCATGGAAGCGGCAATCAGCGCCGAGTCTTTTATCTTGACTCCGTGGTGGACTTCATATCGTTCCTTCAAACCCCTTAAGATCGCAATCGTATCCTCCACCGAAGGCTGTGCCACATAGATCGGCTGAAATCTCCTTTCAAGGGCCGCGTCCTTCTCCACATACTTCCTATATTCGTTGAGCGTGGTGGCGCCCACGCATCGCAACTCTCCCCTTGCCAGGGCAGGTTTGAGCATATTGGAGGCATCGATCGCCCCCTCTGCCGCGCCGGCCCCCACCAGGGTGTGGAGCTCGTCGATGAAGAGAATGATATTTCCTGCGGCCGCAGTGATCTCTTTTAAAACGGCCTTCAATCTCTCTTCGAACTCCCCGCGGAATTTCGCGCCGGCGATCAGGGCTCCCAGATCGAGGGCAACCAGTCTCTTGTTCTTCAGGGTCTCGGGAACATCTCCCTTGATGATTCTCTGTGCCAGTCCCTCTACAATCGCTGTCTTCCCCACGCCTGGCTCACCGATCAGAACAGGGTTATTCTTTTTCCTCCGTGAGAGAACCTGAACGACCCTTCGGATCTCATCGTCCCTTCCGATCACAGGGTCGAGTTTTCCCTTTCTTGCCTCCTCCGTGAGGTCCCTGCTGTATCGCTTCAGGGCCTGGTATTTCTCCTCCGGGTTCTGATCCGTCACCCGGTGAGATCCCCGGATCTCCTGCAAGACCCTGAAAATCGCATCCTTCGTTACCCCGTTTCTCTGGAGGATCTGCGAAGAAATCCCTCCCTTCTCATCCGCCATGGCGATGAGGAGGTGCTCGGTGGAAAGATACTCATCCGTCAATCTCTCAGCCTCTTTCCAGGCTGTGTTCAATATTTCATTGAGCCGGCTGGAGAGGTAGACCTGGCCTATCCCTCCTCCCGTCACCCTTGGAATGCGATTCAATTCCCCTTCCAGTTGGGAGGCGATGAGATTCGGATTGGCCCCCAATTTCTGGATGATGGGAATCACGATCCCCTCTTTCTGCATCAGAAGGGCCGCTAAAAGATGTTCCACATCGATCTGCTGATGGTTTCTCTGCTCGGCAATGGCTTTCGCAGCCTGTAAAGCCTCCTGAGCTTTTAAGGTCAATTTATCTATATTCATCTCTTTTACCCCCTGCGATGAACTCCGATTCTAAAATAATCATCCTTCAGGGAATTTGCAAATAGGATCTAACCCTTTTTCTTTATTTCAGAATCTCTGATAGATGGATAAATTCATCTATAGAAAGGGTCTCTGGCCTTCTTTGGGGATCGATCCCTATTGCCTTCATCCTCTTCTCTGGCAAGGAAGGGAGAGAAAGGCCGGAGTGTTTCAGCGAGTTGATCAGGGTCTTTCTTCGATGGCTGAAACTTGCTTTTACCACTTCCTTAAACCACTTTTCCCCATTCGGCTCAATCCATTGTTCTTCCCTCCATACGAGATGGACCACTGCAGATTCCACTTTGGGGGGCGGAAAGAAGGCAGAAGGGCTGATAAAGAAGCGGATGGATGGGATGGAGACCATTTGAATGAAAACGGATAATGCGCCATACTCCTTCTTTCCCGGACGGGCAACCATTCTCTCAACCACCTCCCTTTGCAACATCAGGGTCAGGCTGGAAAAAAATCTTCTTGATCCGATAAAACGAAAAAGCAGAGGCGTTGAAATCTGGTAGGGAAGATTGGCCACGACTTTAAGAGGCTTTCCCGCCTGAAGGAATAAAAAGCCTAAATTTACTTTTAAGATATTCCCCCAGACGATCTTTACATTGGAAAGATCCGACGTCTTCTTTCTCAATATTTGAACCAGCTTTGAATCGATCTCAACAGCGATCACTTTTTCGGCCTTTTGCGCCAGAGCACGGGTCATCTCGCCGAGGCCCGGACCCACTTCCAGAACCACATCTTCCTTATCAACTTCGGCAGTCCGGATCACTTTATCTAAAATGTTTCGATCAACAAGGAAGTGCTGACCAAGTTTTTTTCTGGGAGTCAGTCCATATTCCGATAGTTCTTTTTTGATGGAAACCATGGGACTATCTTCGGTTTAACTTACACCCTTAGGCTGGATTTTTTCTTATGATATTATGAAAACTCCTAAAAATCTCCTCCCCCTTTGCGGGGGAGGATAAAGGTGGGGGGGAATTTATCCCCTTGGTTTACCCCCACCCTAACCCTCCCCCGTTGAAGGGGGAGGGAATATCCAGGGGGGGTTCCATCAAAGCGGTAAATTCGAAAACGCATTAAGCGATAACGGAGACCTTAAGCCCTTTTTCAAATATTCATATCCCACCACACCCACCATGGCCGCATTGTCCGTGCAAAAAGTAGGAGAGGGAATATAAACTCGCATTTTCTGCTTTGATGCCTCTTCTTCCATTCTTTGTCGGAGAAACCGATTGGCCGCTACCCCTCCTGATAAAACCACCCTCTTCAACCCCTGATGTTGTGCCGCCTGAAAAGTCTTTTTCACCAGGACATCAACGACCGCCTCCTGAAAACTGGAAACGATATTGCGGATCATCTCTTCCGGAAAACCTCCAGGTGGTTCGGGATGACCCTTCACAAAATTGACGACCGCTGTCTTCACCCCGCTGAAGCTGAAATCAAACGAATCCTTCCCGAGGAAGGCCCTTGGAAACCGGATCGCTTTTGGATTCCCTGTCATGGAAAGTTGATCGATGATCGGTCCGCCAGGATATCCCAGTTTTAAAAGTTTTGCGACTTTGTCAAAGGCCTCACCTGCCGCATCATCTCTCGTCTGCCCTAACCTTTTATATTTTCCGAACCCATCCACACGGAAGAGAGAAGTGTGGCCTCCGGAAACCACCAGCCCGACAAAAGGAAATCGTGGGGAGCGCTCTTCGAGAAAAATGGCCGAGAGGTGCGCTTCAATATGATTCACTCCAACGAAAGGAACTCCTGTTGCAAATGCCAGTGATTTGGCAAAAGAGAGACCCACCAGGAGGGACCCCGCCAAACCCGGCCCCTGAGTGACCGCAATCCCATCGATCTCCCTCAAGGTTGCCCCTGCCCTCTCCAGGGCCTCGGTCACAATGGGGACGATCGTTTCAATATGTTTTCTCGAAGCCAATTCCGGAACAACCCCTCCAAACTTCTGGTGAACAGAGACCTGTGATGAGACCACATTGGAAAGAATCTTCCTTCCGTTCAGAACCACGGCTGCTCCAGTATCATCACAAGACGTCTCAATAGCTAAAATTCGCATAAAACTCACTTACCAAGATCCCATATTTGGTTCATTCGCTATCATTCGCTTAATTCGTTTAGGTAATTCGTATCATTTTAGCGTTTTGAAAAATCCTTTTTCACCGTTTACAAGAAAGCCGGGCATTCAGATTCGATAGGCGGGACATTCCTGTCCCGCCTGCCTTCGCCGAAGCGCCTGTCCTCCGCAAGGCTTCTGGAGGCGGGGCTTCGCGCAAGGCAGGCCAAGACGGGGTTAGAAAACCCCGTCTATCGTGTTTGAAAGAAATTGTTATTTTAAATAAAAATGAAACTCTTTTCAAAAGGCTAAACTGTTACGGTAATTCAAAATTGGTTTACCTCAAAAAAAGCAGTGGATCAACGGCCCTATTATTTTTTCTAATCTCGAAGTGGAGATGAGGTCCTGTGGCCCTTCCGGTCTGGCCGACCTTCCCGATGATTTGTTCCCTCTCGACCCATTCCCCTTCTTCAACGAGATTGACCTCATTGTGGGCATAGATCGTTACAAATTCTTCGGAGTGGCGAAGGATGATCAGGTTTCCATAGCCCCGGATCGTGTTGCCCGAATAGATGACCTTCCCGGAATCGGAGGCTGTGATCTTTGTCCCGGCAGGAGAGGAAATATCGATTCCCATATGCCTTCTGCCCTCTGTCTCGTCAAATCCGTCTCTCAATCTTCCTTCCGCCGGCCATATAAAATTCATCTTTTTATAGGCCATCTTCTCCTGATGGCCTGATTCTTCGACCACATCTTCAACATAGACTTCAACCTTTAAAACCCTCTTTGCTCCGGGGATAAAGATTCTCTGGCCAGTCTGAATCTTACCCGGATCCGGGATACGGTTCAACGAAGCCACTTCTTTGAGATCGACCCCATAGGTCTTGCAGATCCGGTAGAGGGTCTGATGTTTCTCCACCACATGATAGACCCCTTTTTTCTCTAAAGGAGAGGGTTTTTCGATTGTAACTCTATGCCTTGCACACCCATTGATCAAAACCATTACAGAAAGAAGAAAGGGAAGGAAAAACCATAAAAATATTTTAAAGCTCATGATCTGCCTTCACCATCTCTAACTTCCTATTTCCTATTTCTCATTTCCTATTTCTCATTTCCTATTTCCCATTTTCTATTTCCCATTTTTCACTCGCTTTCCCAGCCATATCTCCCGATCAATTTAACAAATCGGCAACCGCCCAGGTCCTCCTTCTTCATCCCCCCTTCCGTCTTCGTGATCCGAAAGAGGTCCTGAACATGGGCGTCTCCCACCGGGATGACCAGTCTTCCCCCCATGGACAGCTGATCATAGAAAGGTTGAGGGATATCCGGAGATCCGGCGGTGACGATGATGGCGTCAAAAGGACCCTTCTCTGCCCATCCATAGGTGCCATCGAATATCTTGATCTCCACATTGAAATATCCCAGTTCATAGAGCAACTTCCTGGCCCTGATGGCCAGGGAACGAATCCTCTCGACGGAAAAGACCTCCTGGGCCAGTTCAGCCAGGATGGCTGTCTGATAACCCGAGCCTGCGCCGATCTCCAGAACCCTCTCCTTCCCCTTTAACTCCATCGCCTCGGTCATCAGGGCAACCATATAGGGTTGAGAAATGGTCTGCTTCTCTCCGATAGGGAGGGGATGGTCATTGTAAGCCTGACTCTGGAGCGCTTCCTCGATGAAAAGATGGCGGGGGACCTTCTTCATGGCAGCGATCACCCGGGCATCCTTGATTCCCCGTGCGGCAATCTGCTCCTCCACCATCTTCAATCTCGCCTTCGGAAAATCGATCATCCTATTTGACCCAAAATGTCAAATGCCAAAACTCAGATGTCAAATCAAATCCAAATTCCAAATATTAAAACTTTCGTCACACTGTAGCTCTTTGAAAAGAATACCTCGGAGTTTCACCCATCGCGTCATTTCCGCGCAAGCGGGAATCCAGGCTTTCCCCTGTGAAAACAGGGAAGCATTCTAAACTGGATTCCTGCTTTCGCAGACAAACTTAAAACCCCCTCGTAGGGTAAGGTTTTCAAACAGCTAAATTGATACAAACTTTCTAATTTTGAACTTTGACATTCATTTGACATTTGGATTTTGACATTTGACATTTATATTTTTACTCTTCCTTCTCTGCCTTCTTTTTCAGTTCACTTAAGATATTTAATGCCTCAAGGGGGGTTAACTGTTCGGGCTTGATCTCCTTCAATTCGGAACGGATCGGGTCCGGTCTTCCGAAGAGATAGAGTTGAGGAGAGGGCGGACGCTTCGGGACTCCTGCCTTTGTCTTTGCTATCTTTGGCATTCCTGTTGCGTCCAGCTCCCCCTTTTCAAGATTGGAGAGAACCTCTTTTGCCCTGTCAATCACCTTTTCGGGAAGACCTGCCAGGCGGGCCACCTGAATCCCATAACTCCGGTTGGTTCCTCCCTCCACAACCCTCCTGAGAAAGATGATCTCTCCCCCCCATTCCTTCACCGCCACATTGTAATTCTTCACCCGCTCTTTGGTCAGGGCCAATTCCGTCAATTCGTGGTAGTGCGTGGCAAAGAGGGTCCTCGGTCTGAGCAGGGGATGATCGTGGAGATGTTCTACCACGGCCCAGGCAATACTCAATCCGTCAAAAGTGCTCGTCCCCCTCCCGACCTCATCGAGAACGACGAGACTCCTGGAGGTGGCTTGCTGGAGGATGCGTGCTGTCTCCATCATCTCCACCATAAAGGTGCTCTGGCCCCGCATGATATTGTCCAGAGCCCCAATGCGGGTGAAGATTCGATCCACCAGCCCGATCCGGGCTTCGCTCGCAGGGACAAAACTTCCCATTTGCGCCATCAGGATGATGATCGCCACCTGTCTCAAGTAGGTTGATTTGCCCGCCATATTGGGTCCGGTGATGATGAGGATCTGATGCTCGCGATGATCGAGCAAGGTATCATTGGGGACAAACCTTTCGGAAAGGGACATTCGCTCGAGAACCGGGTGCCTGCCATCCTGAATCACAATCTCTTCACCCTCGTCTATCTTGGGCCGGCAATAATCATTCCGGTCAGCCACTTCAGCCATGGAACACAAGACATCGATCACCGCTACGGCAGAGGCTGTCTTCTGGAGCCTTGGGGTCTCCTCGGAAACTTTCCTCTGTATCTCCTCAAAGAGCCTGTATTCCAGTTGGCAGATCGCCTCTTCTGCGCCCAACACCTTGGTCTCGAACTCCTTGAGCTCCGGTGTAATGAACCGCTCGGCATTGACCAGCGTCTGCCTTCTGATGTAATGGTCAGGGACGAGGTGGAGATTGCTCTTGGTCACTTCAATGTAATATCCGAAGACCTGATTATATCGAATCTTTAAGGAAGAGATCCCTGTCCTCTTCCTCTCCCCGGCCTCCAGTTGAAGGATCCACTTCTTTCCTTCCCGGCCGATCTCTCTCAGATCATCCAGTTCTTTGTTAAAGTGGGATTTGATGATGCCTCCCTCTTTCACCGTGAGGGGAGGATTCTCAACGATGGAGGATTCGAGGAGTTGAAAAAGGCCTTCGAAACTATCTATCTCCCCGGCAATCTCCTTGAGGAGGGAGGAGGTAAAGGCCTGTAGAAGAATCTTCAGATCGGGTAAGTGTCCGATGGAATTTTTTAACCCGATAAGGTCCCGTCCATTGGCATGTCCGAGGAAGATCCGGGAGGCAAGCCTTTCAATATCCTGAATCCCTTTTAAAGGCTCCTTCACCCGCTTTCTCTCGATCTTCTTTTCCTTCAATTCGGAAACGCCCTCGAGGCGGCGTTCGATCTCCACGATATCCATCAGGGGATAATTCAACCATTGTTTCAATTTCCTGCTCCCCATGGGAGTCATCGTTTCATCGAGCACCCAGAAGAGAGAACCCTTCTTGCTCTGGTCGAAGAGGGTCTGGGTCATCTCCAGGTTTCGCTTTGTCACTTCATCGATGACCATGAAGTCCTGAACCCGATAGAAGGTGATGGACCGGATATGGGAAAGCGGCCGCTTCTGATTCTCTTCCGCATAAAGCAGAACCATCTCCGTAGCCATGGCCGCCAGAGGAAATTCACGAGGAATCGAATCCCCATGTCCTTCATGGAAGGAACGGGAAGTGTCGAATTTCGAATCCTCTAAAAAATTGATCAGGCCATTTTCAAAACTCTTTTTAAAAGCGGCGAAGCAGGGGTGTTCCTGAAAACGATGGAGGGAAAGAATCTCTTTCGGTTCATTCCGGAGCGCTTCGTTCAGGAAGGGTTCAAAACCGGAAATCTGACAGGCTTTCAATTCGCCGGTGGAGAGTTCGAGAAAGGCAAGGCCGAAGACTTCCCCTTCCGCGCAGAAACCCATTAAGTAATTATTCTCACCGGTGCCCAGGTGGGTGGAGTCCATGGTGAGACCCGGCGTGAAGACTCTGAGGACCTCTCTCTTCACAATCCCTTTGGCCAGTTTCGGGTCTTCCACCTGGTCGCAGAGTGCGACCTTATACCCTTTCTGGAGAAGTTTGGAAATATAAGTTTCGGCGGTGAAGTGGGGAACCCCGCAGAGGGGGATGCTGTCCTTCCGGCCCTTGTCCCTTGAGGTCAATGCAATATCCAGCTCCTTCGAGGCCACCTGGGCGTCTTCGAAGAACATCTCGTAAAAGTCGCCCATTCGAAAGAAGAGAATCGAATCCGGGTATTGGCTCTTAATCTGGAGATACTGCTTGATCATCGGAGTTAACAGACGGGTTGTCATTTGGGGTCAGGTCTATAATGTTAGACTCTTCCTATCGGTCGTTTAAAATTCTGCTCACATAGGTAAAATGAAATCCCAGATGGTCTGCCACGGATCGCTGAGTATAACCAAACTTCTCCACGGCCTCCCGGATCATTTGATCCCGTTTCGCTCTGTCACTGAGTATGTGCCTCTCAAAAAGTTTTTCAAGAGCAGGCCTAATAGCATACCGCTGACTCTTGGGAATCTCAGGCACGTCTTTGTGTCTTCCAAAGTGCTCAGCAAACCCGTCCACAAAATCATCTTCTCCAAAAATGGCCTGCCCTTTGACCCCTGCCCAAATCGACCCTTTCCCTATCCCCAACTTCACAAACCGATCATACTCTCTCTCGGCCTTTCGCTTCCTATCACTGAATTGTTCAAGTATCCAGCTGTTGGTCAGGCACGCAGCAGGCTTCTCTTGCCCCGCCGTGGCACGGTAACTGCTCCATTTCCACTGCCCAGGGTCCTCTACCAAACACGCACGAACAGGGTTCAAAACGACATACCGGCATACTTCAACCAGGTGGCTGTCTTTCTGGATGAGAATGGCTTTATACCTTCCCTGAAAAAGATGGCCGCTCCTTCGATGCCGTTTGTTGAATGCCTGGGTATAGACGCCATTTAACTGTCGCATGCCCATGGCGAGATTGCCTTCCGGTGTTTCGATGAGAAGGTGAAAGTGGTTATCCATGAGGCAATACGCATGGCAGAGCCAATGATAGCGTTCATTGACCTTGCCGAGAGTAGAGAGAAAGTTCTCCCGATCTTGGTCGTCCTGGTACACAGGCTTCTTCTCATTTCCCCGGGAGGTTATATGATACACAGCCCCGGGGTATTCGATGCGTAGGGAACGAGCCATATTGAAAGCTTATCAGAACCTCCCATCAAAGTCAAAGATTATAGACCTGACCCCAAATTGGTTTATATTAGGTTCTGGACGTCGGCGATGCTTTGGAAGACAAAGTCAGGTTGGAAGGAAGAATGTCTGTACTCTTTCAGGGTCTCCTCATCGGTGACCCCTGTTAAAACAATACCGGTCGCAATCCCCGACTCTTTTCCCATCTTAATATCGGTCTCGAGGCGGTCCCCGATCAGAATACACTCCTCGGGTTTTAACCCCATCACCTCCAGGACCGTTTGAACCATGATGGGAGAAGGTTTTCCCACAATGACCTCCACCTTCTTACCGGTCACCGCCTCAATGGCCGCAATCATTCCCGCACAGTCCGGAATCTCCCCCCCTTCTACCGGGCAGGTTCGGTCAGGGTTGGTCGCTACAAAATGTGCCCCTAACTTAATCGCTTGATAGGAAATATTCAGTTTGCGGTAATCGAAGGTCCGGTCAAATGCGACAACGACATAATCGATCTCCCCCGGCTCATCGGTGATTGTAAAACCGGCTCTTTTCAACTCTTCAATAAAGGGAATCTCCCCTACGATAAAAAGTCTGGCTTCAGGAGCATTTTTCTTGAGATATCTAATCATGACCAGAGTGGAGTTGATCACTTCATTAGGATCTGTGGGAATGCCGAGGCGGGTCAGTTTGTCCGCATAATCTTCCCTGGTCTGGAGCGGCTTGTTGGAAAGGAATACGACCTTTCTGCCGGCCTCCCGGAGTCGCTGAATCACGGTATCTGCGCCGGGAATCAGCCTGTCACCCAAATAGACTGTCCCGTCCAGGTCAAAGATGAAACCTTTGAACATCACAACCTCACCCTATTCCTCTCCCACAAGAGATTGTGTCGTAATTCACCGTTCGTGGTGAGCCCCGCGAAGCGCGGGATCGAACCATGAACGGACTTAGGGCACAGTCTCCAATGGGAAAGGGAATGTTAAAAAAGTATTTCCCTTCGATCTCTAACCCTCTGTTTTTATCCGAAGGTTCGGAGAATCTTTTTGAAAGAGGTGCATCCGGTCGAGGTCGAAAGCGAGCTCGATCTCCTGATGGACCCGGTATAAGGTCTGAACATCGACCGCAGCTATGAGATTATGCTTCCCTGCGGTCACATTGAGATGGATCTCCGAACCCAGCGGCTCAATCACATCGACCACCGAACGGATCGAATTCCCCTTGAAAGGCTCGGGAGCGAAAGCCCGGTCATAGATATCGTTGGGCCGGATTCCGAAGATGGCTTCCGATCCGATCAAAGATTGATAATAGGGAGTCCGTTTTTCCGGAATGGGAAGTTGAAGACTCTCCGCATCGATGAGGAGACGGCCATCCTTCGAAATGATTCGGCAGGGAATAAAATTCATCACCGGGCTGCCGATAAAACCGGCGACAAAGAGATTGACCGGATAATTATAAACCTCCAGGGGAGGACCGATCTGTTGAATCCACCCGTCCTTCATCACGACAATCTTCGTCCCCATCGTCATCGCTTCGACCTGATCGTGAGTGACATAGACGATCGTCGTCTGGAGTCGGTCGTGAAGTTTAGAAAGTTCGGCGCGCATCTGGACCCGGAGCTTCGCATCCAGGTTGGAGAGGGGTTCATCAAAGAGAAAGACAGCCGGTTTCCGGACGATGGCTCTTCCCACAGCCACCCGCTGGCGCTGTCCCCCGGAAAGTTGTTTCGGTTTCCGGTCGAGAAAGTCCTGGATGCTTAGAATCTCTGCCGCCTCTCTCACCCTCTGATCGATCTCACTCTTCGGAAACTTTCTCAGCTTGAGGCCAAAGGCCATATTCTTGTAGACCGACATATGGGGGTAGAGGGCATATTCCTGGAAGACCATGGCGATGTCCCGGTCCTTAGGAGGAAGGTCATTGACCACTCGATCCCCGATGGAGATCGTTCCGGTGCCGGGCTCTTCCAACCCCGCAATCATCCGGAGGGCAGTCGATTTGCCGCACCCCGAAGGGCCCACGAGGATGGCAAACTCCTTGTCCTCCACGGTGAGGTTAAAATCCCTCACCGCCTGCACGGTTCCAAAGTTCTTTGAGACATTCTCCAGAATCACTCTCGCCATAACCATCATCCTCCTTTGTACGATATCAATCCTGCCGGACGTTCATCCCTCAACCCTTCATTCCGCTTAACATAAAACTTTCCACAAATTTTTTCTGAAAAACGAGAAAGAAGATCAGCATGGGAGCCGTCACAAATGCGGTTGCCGCCATCAGCAGGGTCCAATCCGCCCCGCTCTCCTGTTGAACGAACATCCCCAACCCGATGGTAAGCGTCCGCACCTCGGGCGTATCGGTCACAATGAGCGGCCAGAGGTAATCATTCCAATGGCTCACAATGCTGATGATGGAGAAAGCGATCAGCGTGGGTTTGGCCAGGGGGACTAAGACATGCCATAAGAACCGGAGCCCCCCGCAGCCGTCGATCACCGCCGCATCTTCCAGGGCCCTTGGAATTTGCCGGAAGGCCTGCCGGAGGAGGAAGGTCCCGTATCCGGAGGCGAAGAAGGGAAGCATCATCGCGATGCGGGTATTGAGGAGATCGAACCTCTTCAGGGTCAGGAAGTTCGGCAAAAAGGTGGCATGAATAGGGATCATCATCTGGATCAGAAAGAGGAAGAAGAAAAACTCTCTTCCCCGGAAATTCCTTCTCGCAAAGACATAAGCCGCAAGCGTGATGGTCACCAGCTGGACACTTAGAATACCCGTCACTACCATAATCGTATTGAGGAGATAGAGATGGAAGGGAGCCATCTCAAACATTTCAAGATAATTTTGGATATTGATGGGCCAGGGGATCCATTTCGGCGTTTGGGTAAAGACCTCCGTCCGAAATTTCAGGGAGGTGGATAGAATCCAGAAATAAGGGGCGACGGTAATCAGAGAGACCAGTATCAAGATGAGATGGAGGCCCGTTCGATTCCTGAATGCCCGGTTAAACCTCATAGTAGACCCTCCTCCCGATCACCCGGAAGACGAGCCAGATCGCCACCAGGAGTCCAAGAATAAAGAGGGTGGTCAGGGTGGACCCCATTCCAAGGTCCCAGAATCGGAAGGCGTGCTGGTAGATGTAGAAGACCAGCACATTGGTCCGGTCACCGGGTCCGCCCTGGGTCATGATGAATACCTGATCAAACACCTGAAAGGAGGAGATGATGGCGACGACGAAGACGAAAAGCGTGGCCGGTGCGAGCATGGGGAAAGTGATGTAACGGAACTGCTTCCATCCACTGGCTCCCTCAATGGCCGCCGCTTCGTAATAATGGTTTGGAATGGACTGAAGTCCCGCCAGAAAGATGAGCATGTAATAACCGAAGTTCTTCCAGATACTCATGATGATGATGGCGATCAGGGCGTAGCGCATATCATAGAGCCATTCGAGTTTCGGAAATCCCAGGAATCCAAGGTAGTAATTGAAAATTCCGAGACCCGGGTTGAAGATCCAGACCCACAGCATGGCCGCCGCCACCATTGGAATCATCGTCGGGTAAAACAGGCTTGCCCTGTAAAAACTCCTGATCGTCCCCATCTTCTGATTGATGAGAATGGCCAGGAAGAGCGCAAGGGACATGCTGATGGGAATGGTGGTGAAGGCATAGATAAGGTTATTTCTCAGAACCAACCAGAAAAGGGGGGCCTTGAAAACCTCGATATAATTTGAAAACCATGTGAAGTTAGGCTCGGGGTTGTTGACATTCCAATGGAATAGGGAGAGGTAGGCCGACATAAATACCGGGATAAAAGTGAATATCCCCATGAAAAAAAGGCCGGGGAGAAGATAACCATAGGTGGTTAGATTAAAAGTCCGTTTCATCTCGGAATCTCTCTTATTCCAAAAATGATGATCTCGTAAAAAGTCTGAAAATGCGATTTTTTGTCATTCCTGCGCAAGCAGGAATCCAGTCTTTTCATTAAGTTAGAATACTCTGGATTCCCGTTTTCACGGGAATGACACCTTTTTTCGAGTTCATCAAAAAATGAAACCCCTCAAAATCTTCTTTCCAAAAACATGAAGAGGTAGGCGGGCCAGGAAAGCCCGTCTACCTGCCTCTCAGGAATTTCTCGAATATCCTCTTCTTATTTGATCACTGCCTGGATCTCTTTCTGAGCGATCTTCAATGCCTCGGCAGGAGCAATCTTTCCGGCCGCGGAATCGTCCAGTTGCCTCTTCAGGATCTCCCGGACCTTCTGAAAATTTTTGGCCATCATCTTCCCGTGGGCAAACTTCAACTGATCCCTTGCGACCAGATATTCGGGATTCTTGCTTATATGCTCTTTCATCACCGGATCATCATAGGCGCTCTGCCTCACCGCCACATAGCCTGAAGCCGCACTCCATTCCGCTGTGTTCTTCACATTAGACATCCACTCGATATATTTCCAGGACGCCTCCTGCCGCTCCTTCGAGATCTTTTTGGCGATCATCAGATTGGCTCCTCCCACAGCGGCGCCAAAGGTCTTCTTCTGCGGCATAAAGGTGACACCGAAGTCGAATTTAGCCGATCGCTTCAAGAAGGTCAGGATGCCCGTGGAATGGTAAAGCATGGCTGTTCTCCCACCTACGAAATCGGGCGGGGTAGAACCCCAGGTGCTGTGGGGCGGTCCGACTTTAAGGCGGTGTTTCAATTCGACCCAGAAATCGAGGGCTTCGATGGCTTCCTTCGAATCGAAATTGGCCGTCAACCCATCGGCGCTGATGAGGAAACTTCCGTTCTGTCTCACGAAGGCCTCGAACAACCAATCATTCCATCCTCCGGAGATCGTCACACCCCATTGTTTATCTCGAATGTTCAATTTGGTTGCATAATCCTTCAACTCATCCCAGGTTTTGGGTGGTTTCTCCGGATCCAGTCCGGCTGCCTTAAAAACCTCTTTGTTCCAGTAAAGGACAGGGGTGGACCGCTGAAAAGGAATTCCATAGATTTTGCCTCCGATGGTGGCATTTTCTCTAAAGGGGGCGAAAAAGTCTTCCCAATAGCCCTTTGCTGTCTTTTTGATATAATCATCCAGGGGAAGAACCGCATTCATCGCTAAAAGCGTGGGAAGTTCGGAGATCTCAACCATAAAGATATCCGGAGGGTTCCCAGCCATGATCGCGGTCTGAACCTTCTGCATGGTGGGATCGTAATCCCCGGAATAGACCGGGACCACTTCAACTTTGCCTTCATTCTCCTTGTTGAATTTGTCCGTCATCTCTCCGATCACCCTTGCCAGAGGGCCCGCCACTCCCACGGGGTAGTAGAAGGTGAGCCGGAGCAACTTCGGCTTGCCTTTCTCCTTCTGAGCCCAGGTCTCAGAAGCGCTGAACATGCCTGTTATAAAAAAGAAGGCGGTGATAAGTAAAATGATCTTACGCATAGAACACCTCCTGAATAATAAGTTGGATTTCCAAAAGATGAGATCGCTTTAAACCTTCTCCACCCCCTCCTTTCCCATTTAAATATCATACACGGGATGCTCCACCCTGTACCCCCTGCTCTATGCCCCATGCTTTTTTTAACCGAACATTCCTCCCATTTTACTGGCTCCGGCAATCTTGTTGATGGCAAAGAGGCAGACCCCTCCAAGGACGAGGAGGATGAAACCTAACGCCGCCGCCTCATTGCGGGATCCCGATGTGTAGCAATCGAAAATCCCAACGGTCAATACCTCTGTCGTCAGGGTAAGTAGAACCTTGGGTGGGTTGGGAATATCGGTTTGACGCCGGTGTACCAAGCCACCGCAAACACTACCAGGCGACAGGGTTAAGATAGGACGATACATTTCTCGGGATTCAGAAACAGGAAGAGTTCCTCTCCTTCCTTCTGCCTCATATCATAAGGGGCTTGCACTCGAATCATGGTGCTGTCCACATTCACAAAGAAGTTCAAGAAGTTTCCGAGATAGGCTCGATGCATGATGATGCCTTTGAAAAGATTGTCCCGCTCCTCCGGTGGTTCGGCGAATACTTCTATGTCTTCGGGACGGATGGAGACGTGAACTTTCTGATTCGGGACGGCCGTCGCAGAGTCAAACACTCTACAAAGCATCTTCTGACCAAATTCGGTTTGAATGTAAACCAGATCTCTGTCCTTAGGAACTTCCGCTATCTCCCCGGATATGAAGTTCGTGGTCCCGATGAAATCGGCGACAAACCGGTTCGCAGGCTTCTTATAGATCTCCTCCGGAACGCCGACCTGCACGATGTTCCCTGTATCCATCACTGCGATACGATCGGAGATCACCATCGCCTCTGCCTGGTCGTGGGTGACATATACGGAGGTGATATGCATGCGTCTTGCCAGGCTCTTGATTTCAAATCTCATTTTTTCTCTGAGTTTGGCATCCAGATTGCTAAGCGGTTCGTCCAATAGCAACACCTTTGGATTCCGAACAAGAGCCCGCGCAAGAGCCACCCTTTGTTGCTGTCCACCGCTCAATTGGTTTGGATATCTGTCTCCCAGGCCAGTCAAACCCACTAATTCCAATACTTGTCTCCCCTTTTCCTGGACACTCTCCCTGGGTATCCTCTCAATTCTCAAGCCGTAAACGATATTGTCGAATACCTTCATATGCGGCCATACGGCATAGTTTTGGAACACCATGCCGATTCCCCTTTTTGACGGTGGAACAAACCCTTGTGAAAACATCGGATTGCCGTCTATAACGACGTCCCCCTGCTCTGGCTTCTCCAATCCGGCGATGCAGCGCAAGGTGGTCGTTTTGCCGCATCCACTGGGACCGAGGAGCGTTAAAATCTCTCCTTCTTTCACTTCAAGCTGTATGTGGTTCACTGCCACTACTTTCTTATACCGCTTGAACAGGTTTTGGATTTCTATGAATGCCATTGAATCAGTCTCCTTTAATGATCCCACATACTGGGATTTTTTACCTGCCGCCGGGACCCCAGGCGGCTTTGAGGATGCCTCCGCCGATTCTTGATATGATCAGCAGAAGAATAAAGGTGATCACAACCATCAGGAAAGCCATGGAGGCGGCGATTCCGAACTCCATGCCGCGGTGCCAGTTCAAATAGATTCCTATGGGCAAGGTTTCCCATCCTCCCCGATAGAGGAATATCGCAGTAGTGATCTCCTGGAACGCCATGATGAAAAACATCACCACGCCGATGAACACCCCTTTGAGCAGCAAAGGCAAAGAGATATTGAGAAACGTTCTAAGTTTACCCGCGCCCGATACTTCGGAGGCCTCCTCGAGCGAAATATCCAACTGCAGGTAGGAGGAATGGGCCATCCGCAAAAAGTACGGGAGCCGCCGCGCAAACAGGGACAGCGGCATGATGATCCAATGCGTGGCCAAAGGGATGTCTTTCCAGAATGCCAGGAGATAACTTACACCGACCGCGATACCCGGGAAAGCGAGCATCAGTGTGATCACAAAGTCAAGCGCATTTTTCCCGGGGACCTGGGTGCGGACGATGAGATAGGCGACTGGAAGCCCGAAGGCGATCCCAAAAACCAGGGCTACCCCGCTGAAGAGGAAGGAGTTCTGGATCAGGGCCGGGGTTTCCAGAAAGATCATCCTGAAATTATCAAGTGTCCAATATGTTGGAAATGGCGAAAAGACCCATCTTCTCGAAAAAGCGGCTAACCCCAGCACAGCCGGAATCAGCAGGACGATGACAGCGATAAAAAACATGTACGAATACGCGCCCAATTTCATCAATGCGCCTGGCTCGATCACTCTCCCTTCCAGCGTCGTCCCTTTCGAGAGACCGGTATACTTTTTCCTCTCAACCCACCGCCTGGAGAGCAAGAAGAGGCTAATACAAACGATGGACGAAACGACCACCGCCACGATTCCCATGTACTTGCGGTGCATATCGGTAAAGTGATAGGCAATGTTGATGTAGGCAATCGAGGGGAGATAGTCCAGCTTCCCGAGAATCAATGGCGTGAGCCAGTCCGTAAAGGGCCACAGGAATACGATGACCGCGCCCGCCAGATAATTTGGGGTGGAGAGAGGCAAAGTAACCGTGAGGAATCTCCAGAAGCCCCTCGCCCCCTCGACTTCGGCGGCTTCTTCAAAGGAGGGATCTATGTTGGTAAAACCTGCGGAAAGACTGAGGACGATAAAAGGGAGCATGTGCAGGGCTTGAATGAATACCAGCCCGTGCAGCCCATAGATGAAATTGATGGGCGTCTTGATCAACTCCATTTCCAGAAGCAGAAGGTTCAGAGTTCCATACTTGCCGAAAAAGATGACGAATGCAAATGCGCCGGCGTAAGCGGGCAAAACAATCGGCAAAAGGATGAGGGCTGTAAAAACTGTCTTCCCCAACAGTCTGTATCTCGCCAGAATGTACGCCAGGGGCACCCCGAACAAGGTGGTCGTCAGGAGCACCAGCGCGCTCAGGAACAGGGTGTTTCCAAAGGTTTTAAGATAATACCCGTCTTTGAAGAATTCCAGGTAATTGCCTATGCCCCATCCGCCTGTTCCGGCGATTTTGAAGCTTTCCAGAACCAGAATTGACAACGGATAAATCACGAGGAAGGCAATGACCAACCACAGGAGGATTGATAGAAAGATATTGCCGCGAGACATATCACACCCTTTCCTTGACCCCGTTTAGAGATACATCTCTAACGGGGTCAACAAAATGCAGTCCCGTCAAAGGGAGGACTGCATTTTCTCCCTTTGCAAAAGGGCGACTGAAGGGGATTTTTGGGATCAACCCTTCGACTCCCAGGCCTAAAGACCAAGGCTTGCTCAGGGTTAACCCTGAGAGGTGTTTCTTTATCCCGTCTTCAAAGGCGGTGATAGGCGCCGTCGAATGGGTCAAGATGATTTTGAAAATGAATTCGGCAATGCAAGTCTTATCTTAACATTACCGTTTTTTCGGCGCGGCGAGCAGCGCCCGTGCTTCCGCCGCAGACAGACGAGCGGCGGCATATTTTCCATCCATCTCGAAAAGCTTTCTGGCTTCTTTTATTTTTTCCTCAGCCCTCTTCACATCTACCTTCTTCTCTTTCGCTGCATTAACCTCCCCCTCAACCGCCTCGATCAGGGCCAGACTGTCTTTCAACTCGCCCCATTTTCTGTAAATCTCGAACTCATAGTAGCGGTTGACATCGTCCCATCTCTTTGTGGCGAGGTCCAAGTTGTAATCAATGAACCCGACTTTCAGATCCCAGAAAGAATCCACACCGAGCGTTTCCCGGGCGTGCTTGGCCATGGTGACACCTTCTTTCTCCCATAAGGAGAATTTGATGTCCGTCCTGGCCGGGAAGTAACAGCCCTCCAGCACGTATTTTTGTCCGTCCATGCTGAATAGCCAGTCCAGAAAGATCTTTGCGGTCGCTTCGTTGGGCGCGCCTTTCAACAAAGCCACTGCCTCTGGAACCAGGATCGTTTTGTCAGGGAGCAAGTCGCGCACGGGATAGCCATCTTTGCGCCCAGAAAACGCGTTCATTTGCGGCTGCGCAATCGCGATGGGAACTTCGCCGCGGGTCGCTATGTGGGTCGAATCTACGCTGCTGGTGGAGAAGCGTGCTAACTGCGCAGCCAATAATCTATTATACGCCCAGCCTTCCTTTTCTCCAAATGCCTGCAAGTGGATTTCCACAATTTCGTGTGATGTGCCGGAGGCGTATGGCAGCGTGTTCACGATGTAACCTCTGTAGATGGGGTCGAGCAGTTCCTTCCATGTCTTGGGAGGCGGCAGCCTTAGCGCTTTCAAAACCCTCTCGTTATACAGAGTGGATACGATCCAAGGCGCGAAGCAGGTCCAATAATCACCTTCATCCTTCACCTTCATACCTTGCCATTTGGCAGGAACCTTATCCCAATCCTTTGGCTTGTAAGGAACGATCAGTCCCTCTTTCTTCAAGACTTCATGGGCCGGAGCGCCTGCGCCCAGGAAGACATCAGCATCCGGTTTGCCGCCCCATGATCTCACTTTGTCCACGACGACCGGCCATCCGCCCGGCCGCACGAACGTGATGTCCACATCCTTACCATAGGTCTTCTTGTAGTACTCCTTGAAACCTTTGGTCAGACTGTCGGATAACTCTTTGTAAACAGGACCAATCCAACCGACCTTCTCTCGCTGAGCCTGGACTTCAGCTGGAGGCACCGAAAAAACCATGACAAATGCCAATAAAAAAAGCGTGGTGATTCTTACAAAAACATTTCCT